>JBFILE010000687.1:0-1514 GCA_041599855.1 Thermoplasmatota archaeon | reverse complement strand
GTGCGGGCCCGCGTCATGAACGTTGGCGCCGCACCGGCAAACGCATCGACCCTGCACGTCTCATGGGTCCACAACGGAAACGGATCGGTCCCACCAGAGACGCATTCGGTGCCCCCGCTCGCCCCCGGCGGCGCGTTCTGGGTGGAACATCGCATGACCCTGAAGACGCCCGGCACCGTCCAGATCACGGCTGACGCGGACGCGCGGAAGACCGTGATCGAGTCCATCGAAACGAACAACCGTCACACGCAGGGATTCCTGGTTCACGCCGCCCGGCCGGACTTCACGGTCACGAATGTGACCTTGGGCCCCGACCCGGCCCAGGCGGGTGATGAAATCACGCTGCAGGTGACGGTTGCCAACAAAGGTCATGCCGTCGCCTACGACATCCCGGTGACGATCACCGCAAACGGCATCGTCGTGATCAACGAGGCGATCGGCCGATTGGCTCCGGGCGAGCAGGTGACGCTCGTCCATCGGGATCATCCCCCCGCCGGCCCGTACCGTGTCAAGGTCGATGTCGATTCGGGGAATCACCACGACGAAGTCGACGAAACGAACAACCGGGCCTACGCCGAGTTCCGGGTCCTGCCGCCCACGCCGAACCTTCGCATCGTCGGCATCGAGGTGATGGGCGACGCCCATGTGGATGCGTCATCCACCGTCCGGGTCCGCGTGGCCAACACCGGGAAGGCACTGGCAAACGTCTCGCACGTGGAATTCCGGACCCCCGAGTCCACCCGGTTCCAGGACATGAGATTCCTCGGGCCCGGCGAGGAACGGACCTATTTCTTCATTTGGACGCCGCAGCAGGAAGGGTTGGTCCGCATCTCGGCGGTCGCCGATCCCTTCAACGTGGTCGAAGAACTCGATGAAACGGACAATTCCCTGGATCTGGTGGTCGCAGTCCTCCCGCCCCTCGGTGACCTTGAGGTCGTGATCCTGGATGTTGAACCCGAGGGCCTCGCGTTCCGCGGAGACCATTGGATCGGCGCGCGGGCCTGCAACGTCGGAGAATCCCCGCTCAACGAGGTGTGGGTTGCCCTCCTCGCAGCGGCGAACAAGACCGGCACGCCACCGACCCGGGAGTTGGTGGGCCTCGTGCAGCTCCCGGCCCTCGAACCCGCCGCATGCGCCACCATGTCGTGGCGCTGGGAATCCACCGGATGGTTCGGGGATGTCCGCTTCGACCTCGACGGTTTCACGCCCACGCGCGAAGGAGCCTACTGGAACAACCACGATCAGAAGGATTCGTACGTGATTGCGCCCGGGCCTTCAACGGGCCGCATCCTGCCCTGATCCGATCCCGGGTGCGTCGCACCCGACACGTCCGGACCCGGGCCACCAACGGCGGGGGGGACCCGGTGACCTCCCCATCACCGACCACTTATACGCCATGGGCTCCCGTACGGGGCCCCATGGTCCGCGCCACGTGGAACGGCGAAGTCATCGCAGAGAGCAACGACACCAAGGTGGTCGAAGGGAACCACTACTTCCCTCCCGACTCCGTCAAG
>JBFILE010000686.1:0-1514 GCA_041599855.1 Thermoplasmatota archaeon | reverse complement strand
GGTCGGGATCGCGCGGGCAGCAGGCCTTGAGGCCCGCATCGAGCGGCTTTCGCGGCGCGATTATGCGGTGGTTGCGAGGTTGCGCAAGGGGACCGGCGGCGGGGGAGATGCCGGGCGCGATGGCCACGGCGGCGCCCCCGGGCGTTGATCCGTGGTTGCGCGGTCGCGCGTTATCCCCGGCGTCGCCACGCGAGCGCGATTGCCGCAACGCCGAGGACGACGAGGGCCGCGGCGGGCCCCGGGATGCCTGACTCGGGCGCGTCGTCCGCGCCGGCCACGTCCGCTGTTGTCGCGCGCATGATGCTGAAGGAGTCGATGACGCGGCCGTCGCGGGCGATGGCGCGGCCGTCGATGCGGCTCGGGGAGATGTCGAGTTGGAGGAATTGGTGGACGACTTCGCGGTATGCGGTCCATTCCGGCTGGGGTTCGATGAGGCCTTCGTAGAGGCTGCGTCCGGCTCCGCCGCCGACGATGTGGACGGCGCCTTGTCCTTCGGTGACGTTCCCGGTGCGCGCGGTGGTGGCGTTGGCGTACTGGGGCCAGGTGCGTTCGTAGTGGTGGTCGTGGCCGCCGAGGACGAGGTCGACGCCGCCGGCATCGAAGATGGGGCCGAGGCGTTCCCGGACGGTCCAGTCGCTGCCGTGGTTGTCGTTGGACGAGTACGCGGGTCGGTGGTAGTAGGCGATGGTCCACTTGTCGGGGCGGGCGGCGAAGGCGTCCTTGAGGTACGTTTCCATGGTGTCGGGGTCGGACCACGGAATGTCGGTTGTCGGGGGTTCGGCGGGGTGGTAGGCTTCGGTGTCGATGCTGACCAAGCGTACGGGTCCCCAGTCGAAGGCGTAGTAGAGGGCGGGTTCGTTGGGGAGGGTGAAGCGCCATGCGTAGCGGTCGATGTCGCAGCGGTCGCCGCGGACGAGGTCGGTGGGTCCGGCGCTGCGGCAGTAGGTTTCGTGGTTGCCGAGGGAGGGCATCCAGGGGACGATGGCGGCGACGGGTTCGACCATGCGGAACCAGGTGTCCCACGGTTCGGGTTGTCCGTTTCCGTAGGAGATGTCGCCGCCGTGGATGACCATGTCGGGTTTGACGGCGGCGAGGGCGCGGTACACTTCCTGCGCGGGGGTCGTGGAGCCCATGTCGGCGACGAAGACGACGCGTGTGGTGGCGTTGGAGGCGGGGGGTGCGGCGACGGTGAAGGTTCGGGTGGTGCGGTCCGCGGACACGGTATAGGTGAGTGCGGTCGCGGGCATGGTGGCGCTGTAGATGAAGACGGAGTCGTCGGTGCGGGCGGCGGCTTCGCGGGTGGCGTCGGTGCTGCCGGTTTCCCCGGTGGTGGTTTCCCAGCTGAGGCGGGCGTTCTCGAGTTCGGTTTGGCTGGCGAAGGTGACGGCGTAGGTGTCGCCGAGGATGGAGAGGTGCACCTGCTCGATCTGGCCGACCTGGGGTACGGCGGGGGCTTGGGCGTGCACGAGGGGCAGCCCAAGGGGGGCGAGGGTGAGTCCTGCGAGGAGGAAGGC
>JBFILE010000685.1:0-1515 GCA_041599855.1 Thermoplasmatota archaeon | reverse complement strand
GTCCACGGTCTCGCTCCCATCGTGCGGGAACGCATCCGCGTTGTCCCCAACACCGTCGCCGTCCGAGTCGGCCCATTCGGAATCATCCGTGGGGAAGACGTCGACGCCATCGTCGTGACCGTCATCGTCGCTGTCCGTATCGTGCACGCACGTGCCGGCGTCGTGCTCGTCCACGTTGGAGAGTCCGTCCCCGTCGGCGTCCGTCGAGGAGAACAGGTTCCCTTGGGGAATCACGGCGTAGTGGGGGTTTCCGGGCACCTTCCATTCGAGGAGCGCGGACGCGTCACCGACGTGCTCGCGCATGGTGATCACGATGTCGTGGAAGCCTTCGGGCAGGTGCCAGTAGAAGTCACTCGTCTCGATGTTCGGGCCCATCGTGCCCCACACGTAATCGTTGTCGATCTGGATCGTGTGGCCGTCATCCGTCTGGAGGCGGATGATGTATTCCTGGGTGGCCGGGGAGTAGAGTTGGCCCGTCCACCGGGCGCTGAAGCCGTCCGCGCCGATCGCAGGGTCGGGCGAACCGCGGCGCCACTGGAAGTCGATCGTCGCATCGATGCGCGTGACCACGGCATCGCCGGATGCGTCCTCGTTGTTGTAGTACTGGGCGGTGAGTCCATCGCCGATGGGCGCGCAGGAACTGGTCGACGTCGCAGCCGGCGCCGCAAGGGCAAGGGTCGCGAGGATGAGCATGGCGGTGATCGTGAGGGTGCTGGTCTTCGTGGGTAGCCTCCGGATGGGAGAGGGGGCGTACACCTTGGTAGGTCTAGCCAGCCAAGTTTCTGCACTAGTGCGATTGGGTGGGGTGCGGGGGAACGATTGCGCTGGAACGCGGCCCAGGAGCACATCGTGCACGCCTCGCCGGAACCCCGCATCCATTCGGCGATTGGGCGGGGGGCGGCATGTTCTGTGGCGCCTTCGTGGTGGCTGCGTCGCGCGGTCGGGCCCCCAATTGCTTCCGGTCGGTGGCCTGCTCCGGGAAACCGGTTCCCCTCGCGGGGAATGACAGGCTTTAGGACCTAGTCACCCATGGGCTCCTGATGCGAGCGTTCCGCCTGGTTCTCCTCAGGCTTGTCCTGTCGCTCGCCCTATGCGTGGGAGTGGTTGAGGCGGATTGGATCATGGACAAGGGTGCGTCGGATCGCAACGGCGCAGTGGAGGCTGACGAGCCGGAGGGGGAGTGGACCGTGTCGGTGCCGGCATTGGTCGGTTCGCTTGCGGCGTGGCGGGATCATGTGCTGTTCGCGGGAGGGCTCCTGGATTCGGAGGGGTCGGATACCTTGTACTCGTTCTCGATACGCACCGGTGAGCTCCAGTGGTCGATCCCGATGGACACGGAAATCTGGGCGGGGACGTCGATCCACGACGGGCGCGCCATTGTGGGGTTGGATGACGGGCGCGTGATCCAGGTGGACATCGCGAATGGGACGGTGGTTGCGGATCATGATGTGGGCTCCCGCATCGGGGGGCAGGTCCTCGCGAAAGAGGATCGGTTGTATGTTCAGACGGAGGATG
>JBFILE010000684.1:0-1515 GCA_041599855.1 Thermoplasmatota archaeon | reverse complement strand
GGGGACGATGACCGTGGGCACCGATGCCGTGGTGGTCCGGTGGGCGATGGCCTCCTGGAAGGTGGCGATCGCAACACGGAGGTCGTGCGCGATGATGGCCATGGTGTCCCGCTCGTCGGGCCGGAGGATCGAACTCGTGGCATCGCTCGCGGCTTCGATGGTGAGTTCGTGCGGGAAGCGCGCAAGCACCTTGCCCGCGATGATGCCCTGCTCCTCGTAAGCGATGGCCGTCCAGTGGACGAGGTCTGCGAAGGGTGCGAGGACGTCCGCAGGGACGTCAGCAAAGAGGGCCGTGATGATGGCGCGCGGGAGGGCGTCGACGCCGGCCGCGGCCTGGAGGCGGACGACTTCGGTCGCGATGTCGCGGGTGCCGGCCTCGGGGTCCGCGCCTGCGTCACGGGCCGCGGGAGCCTGCTGCGCCCACGCCATCCAGTCGTTCGGGGTGCGACCGAGGACGTTGCGGATGTTGAGTCCGTAGTCGGTCGCTTCGATCGCATTCAGGTTGGCGGGGATGGGCTCGCCGGCCAGGGTTTCCCCGTAGATGGCCGTGAGTTCGACCATGGCGAGGAACTCGCGGGGCTCGTCCGTTTCCGGGAGGAGCGGTTCCGGGGAAAATGCGGCTCCGATGGGGAGCATGAGCAGGATGGAAATCAGGATGGGGGTGGACCTGGGCAATGCCTCGCCTCGCCTCGGGATCAGCGGGGCATGTGATAAGCGTTCGGGGCCTCGATGGAGGATGACTCGCGTGATTGCGTATGCGGGGCCTTGTTGTCCCGGCCCGTGCGACGGGTCCACGTAAATACCGCGGGACCGGTGGAAGGGTGTCATCTGGGAGGCTTCATTTTGCAACCATCACGCTCCGTCAGCATCCTTGTCCAAGTCCTTGTCCTCGCGAGTTTCGCCACTGCGTCGGCCGCGTTCGCGGACCCGTCGAACCTCTTGACCGTCGTTCCGGACGGTGCCACATGGGTCATCGGAAGCGATGGCCTCACCGTGCCCGGCGACCTCGTTGTCGCTGGCGTCATCGCCGCGGCGCCGGGAACCGGGTTCCTGCGCATCGTTGCGTCCGGCGATGTGACCGTGACCGGCGCCATCCTCGGCGCGCACGGCTCCGAATCCGCGAAAGGCGGCCACGTGATTATCGATGCCACAGGGATCGTGTCGGTTCTCGAGAACGGCCACATCGCGGCCGGTGCCGGAGGCCACGGCGCCCCGGTGGTCGTACCCGGCGGCGTCGCTGAGGCCGCGTCCGGCGGTGCCGGCGGCACGGTCGTCCTGAAGGCGCTCGACGTGATTGGCACGGAGCAGGTCCTGCCGGGTGCCGGCGGCCGCGGCGGCGACGCGTTCGGGTTCGTTGCGCGGGGCGGTGCCGGTGGCGACGCGGGCCGCGTGCTCGTGAACGGCGCGAGCATCGACTTCACGGAGCTGGCGTTCCACCCGCACATGCCGGTGCGCCTTGCCGACGTGCTCCCTGCCGAGAAGCGGAGCCTGTGCCCGCCGACGTCCACGGGCACT
>JBFILE010000683.1:0-1516 GCA_041599855.1 Thermoplasmatota archaeon | reverse complement strand
CCACCCCTCCGCCCGCTCCGCCGCCCCCTGGAGGCGACACCTCGGCGGAGACTGCTCCGGAGTGCGACGCTTCGAGGCGGACCGGTCCGCAGAGCGCCACCTCGGCGGAGGCCGGTCCGGAGAGCGCCACCTCAGCGGAGACCGGTCCACAGCGCGACACCTCGGTCGAGAACGGTTGGGGAATTCTTCCGGGCAATGAAGTCCGCGACTTGGTAGCACCCGCGCCCCTCTGCCCGGCTCCACCTCCCCCGGAGGCCGCTCATCGCCGCCTGCGATCTTCCTTGCGTCGGCACGCGAGCGGGTTTTCCGGCATGTCGGGCCAATGATCATGCGGATGCCACGAGGGGGCGCGGGCGATCCGCCATTCGCCGCGCCGTCCACCCTCCTTTGACCGTTGCTGTTGACCCCGCTTCCGCAACGACTCCGCCTCGCTTCACGGCCCGCTGCACACCGCATTCAGGAGCTGCGTCCACGCATGGGTCACCGTGAGCGCGCCTTGTTCCTCCCCGCTGTACATGCTGCCCGTCCACGAGCCCCACATGGTCTCGCGGCAACTCGTGTCCGCGATCATCCAGTCGCGCTCGCCCGTAGGGCGTTGCAGGTAGTCGGAGGCGCCGATGGCGGCCGCCACCATCTGGCCCCACTCGTTCGCGTGGGTGCCCGCGGGGCCCGTGTGGCCGCGGAGGACGCCGTGACCCTGGTACGCGTACGAGTACAGCGTGCTCGGCATCGTGGTGCCGACGCCGCTCCCGGAGGACGGGAGGACGTTGTGGTAGACGAGGCGGTCGAGTTCCGTCTTCGTGAGGATGCCGTCGCCCAGCGGGCAGTCCGGGTTCGCGGTGCCGCACGCGACCGGCGTTCCGGACGCGACGATGCCGCCGCCCACCGTGTTGTCCGTGTCGCCGAGGATCTGCCGGGCTTCCTGGATCACTTTCGCAAAGTAGCCCGCGGTGACGGGGGCCGCGTTCGACGTGCCGCTGTGGGTGCCGGTTCCGTTCACCGTGTTGCCCCCGGTGGACGGGTAGCTGGATCCGACGGACGAGATGTCCACGGGTTTCGCGGACCCCGTGTACGACTGGTACGCGGAGGGCGTGACCGCGCCCACCGTGACCATCCAATCGGGCCCGGGGAAGCTGCTCGTGTATGTGATTTCGGGGACCAGGAACATGTTTGCGAGGCCGTTCCCGGCCGCGAACACCATGGTCTGCCCGCGCTCGCTGCCGGCCTTCGTCGCGGCCGTGGACCCGAGGTAGATGCCGTCGCGGACCGCGATGGTGCTGGACACCATCCACGAGTTCGTGACCACGTCGATCCACGGTTGCTTCGACGCCCAGTCCACCGCAGCCGTGTTCAGGCCGGAGATGAGGACGAACACGCACTCCTGGCATGATCCGTGCCAGTTGCCGGCGGCGCTGGCCGCGCTGCGGGTGCCGTGGTCACTGTTGGATGCGTAGAAGCCGCCGTTCTGGATGTCGGCCGCGCCAACGATCTTGGTTCCCGGGAACCAGTAGAGTTT
>JBFILE010000682.1:0-1525 GCA_041599855.1 Thermoplasmatota archaeon | reverse complement strand
GCAAAGCGGACAACTTCAGCGAATGGTACAACGAGATCGTCGAGAAGGCCGGCCTCATCGACAAGCGCTACCCGATCAAGGGCATGGACGTCTGGATGCCGTACGGGTGGAGCGTCATGCGCGCCATCGATTCCTACACTCGCGCCGAGATGGCCCGGACGGACCACGGCGAAGTCCAGTTCCCGCTCCTCATCCCGGACACGGAGTTCCAGAAGGAGGCGGACCAGATCAAGGGATTCGGGAGCGAAGTGTACTGGGTGACGAAGGGCGGCGACAACGACCTCGACATCCCCCTCGTCGTGCGTCCCACGAGCGAGACCGCCATGTACCCCATGTTCAACCTGTGGGTGCGCTCCCACGCGGACCTCCCCCTCAAGCTCTTCCAGATCGTGTCCGTCTTCCGCTACGAGACGAAGCAGACGCGGTCCTTCATCCGCGTCCGCGAAATCCACTTCTTCGAAGCCCACACCGCCCACGTGGACTATGAGGACGCGGAACGCCAGATCCACGAGGACCTCGACGTGTGGGCGAACATCGCCGAGAAGCTGTGCCTCCCGTACATGCTCAACAAGCGCCCGGACTGGGACAAGTTCCCGGGGGCCTTCTATTCCGTGGGAGCCGATGCGGTCCTCCCCGGGAACGTGCCCGGAGAAAAGCGCACCCTCCAGGTCGCCACCATGCATCACTACCGGGACAACTTCGCCAAGGCGTACGACATCAAGTACGAGAAGGACGGGGAGCACATCCACGCCCACCAGACCACGTACGGGATGAGCGAGCGTCTCCTCGGATCCCTCGTGGCTGTCCACGGGGACGACAAGGGCCTTCGCCTCCCGCCCGACGTCGCCCCGAAGCAGGTGGTCATCGTGCCCATCGTCTTCAAGGGCAAGACCGAGGGCGTCATGGAAGCGTGCCGCGACATGGCCCTGCGCCTCTCCGGCGCGGGCATCCGCGTCCACGTGGACGAGCGCGAGGAAACAGCCGGATTCAAGTTCAACGATTGGGAGATGCGCGGCGTGCCGCTCCGTGTTGAGGTCGGACCCCGCGATGTCGAGAACGGCGTCTGCGTCCTCGTGCCCCGCGACCGCGCCGGCCGCGACGGCGAGTACGCGATCCCCGAGGGCACCAAGGCCTTCAAGAACAAGATCGAGGCTCCGCAGGCGGACATCGAGCGCATCGTGAAGGACGCCCTCGCCGCCTACAAGAAGCGCCTCACCAAGGAAGCGTGGGACAGCATGCAGGGCGCCGTCAAGGACGTCGCGACGGCGCAGGATGCGCGGGATGAGCCCGGCCTTGCCCGGACCGGCTGGTGCGGCGAAGAATCCTGCGGCCTCGAGATGGAGAAGGACGCGGACCGCACTGTGCTCGGTGTTCCCGTGGATGTTGCATTCGGGGATGCGTTCGCGGACGATTCCGAAGGGGACCTGATCATGCCGCAGACGGGGTACAAGGGTGCCTGCGGAAACTGCGGAAAAGAGACGACGACGCCGGTGCTTCTGGCGAAGTCGTACTGAGCGGATCCGGG
>JBFILE010000681.1:0-1528 GCA_041599855.1 Thermoplasmatota archaeon | reverse complement strand
TCGGGAACCTGGTTCCACTTCCTTCCCGCGCCTGCACGGGCTCCGGGCTGGAGCGGGGTCGGGACCGACAGGTGCTGCCGGCGAGGGGATCCGGTCGCGGCAGGAGTCACCGCGGCGGGGGTGCTGAATCGCAGGAGCCGAATCAAGGGGGCCATCGCATGAGGGGCCCGTCCGAGGGGGCGCCTCCGGGGGGTCAGGTCCGAGCGGTCGCCTCCGAGGAAACACCGCCGAGGAGTCACGTCCGAAGGGTCGCCTCCGAGGAGTCACCTCCTACGGGTGTGGTCCGGGGGGTCAGATCCGAGGGGTCGCCACCGAGGGGTCGCCCCCATGGGGTGGTGGCGCGGGTGGCGGGGTGGGGTGCCTCCAACCCACACGCGGCGTGGCGAGGTTGGGGGTGGGTTGGTGGGGGCCCCAACTGGAACACCCACCCGTCGCGGCCCGCGCGATCCCTTTGACCTATCCTTCCCGGGCCGAGCGTCTTCCGGCCATTTCGCGCCGAAATCCCACACATCAGCGCCGGGAGGTCCAAACGCCCCACCCACGCCCCGTTCACGAACGCCCCGCACCCTCGCCCGGCAACCCGCCCAGGTCCACCATCGCCGGGCCCCCCCGAGGCACCCCCGGCCGCTGCACCATCAAGTTTTAATATTGGTCCAACGGCGTACCGACCGATTTAAGCCCGCAGCGGACGGGATGCGTCCGATGAGCGCCAGCCGGGCCGCGAGGGCATCCGCCTCCCCGACCGCATCGGTCGCCGCCTGGCTCATGGTCGCCCTGTTCCTTTTCCCGACCGTTGCCATGGCGCAGACGTCCGGCAACGACACGCCGCGCGAGACGCTGCGGCTCATCGTGGAACCGGATGTCTTCCAGGTGGAATCGAACACGAACGTGACCGGATCCATTGTCCTTGCGAACGATGGCAAGACCCCGTTCACCATCGTCGTCGAGGAATGCAAGATGCCGGGCCGCGTGTCGGCCATGGGCCCCGGCATCCCCGGTGAACCCCTCCGCCGGTTCAGCGCCGCATGCACTCCCGGCGAAGTCACGATCCCGGCGAACGGCAGCGCAGCCATCGGTCGCTTCCATTTCCGCGCCGCCACTGACGACGGGAAACCGTTCCGCGAGGACACCTACATGATCCAGGTGGAATGGCGGGAACGGAACCTCACGGGCGCCGGCGCATTCCGGGTCATTCCTCCGCGGCCCGATGTGAAGGTGTTCCTGGAGGAACCCGGGCCCCTTCGCGCCGGCGAACCCGCGACGTTCACCGTGCGCGTCTCGAACATCGGCCACGCGCCAGTTCCGGACATGAACATCACGGTGTCCATGCGACGGCCGGACCAGCGCGGGTTCGGCACGACCATCGGTGACGCCGCCGTGGACTCCCTCCCGCCCGGGACATCCCAGGACCTCGTCATCACCGGCACCGTCCCGGACTCGTGGGGCCCGTGGACGGTGATCGCGGAATCGCGGTTCTTCGACGGAACCCCCGAGAACAACCGCTACACCCGCGACGTCACCGTCAAGG
>JBFILE010000680.1:0-1530 GCA_041599855.1 Thermoplasmatota archaeon | reverse complement strand
CCCGCGCAACGCGCGGATCACGCGGCGCGGCCAACGGAAAGGACCGGACCATGGCTATCCAACGTGTGTCTAGCGCGTACGTGCCCACGCGCGCCGCGGGTGTCAATGCAACCCGCCCCCGGGTCACATCCCCACGCATCGGCACGCGTAACACGTGGGATACGGGATGGACCATCCGCCCGGACCAAATCCGGCACGCGCGGGGCAAAGCGTATCCGCGCACCCCGCTAACGGGCGCCGCACGGCGTAACGCTTTGTACGGGTGGGCATGATGGCGGGCACCCCTTTACGGGGGGGTGCCACTACGTCACACACCGCGCTATTGCGCGCGGGGGGTGATGCGGCTAGATCACTTGCGCGGATGCGCCGGTGGGCGCCCATACCCGATGACGTAGACCCGTGGGATTCCCCCACCCACGCCCCGTGTCCGGTGTGCCACCTAGCGCGGTCCACCGTCGGCACTTGCGGATGCTAGGACATCCGGCCCCCATGGCGGGCACCCCACCTATCGGGTGGGTGTCGGCCACGGGCCCCGGAAATCCCGGACACACCCGTATCCGAAAGGAGTGGTCACGATGGCCACGCGTAACGACAAGTCCACATCGACCCCGGCACCGGCACCGGCGGACCTTCCCGCACCGGACCCGGCGGACCGCGCGGACCTCCCGCCGTTCACCGAGGCGGACCTCGCCCGGTTCCGCCAGTTCCTGGCCCGCGAGGAGGAGCGTCGAAACCGACCCCCGCGGTTGACCGACAAGCAGGCGAAGTTCCTGCGCGCGGTTCGGGGTGGCGCCACCTTCGCTGACGCCATCGCCGCGGCGGGTGCCGGTGGATCGACCGAGCCCCACGGGTTCGTCTACCGGATGATCGACCACGGACACCTGACCATCGCGGTCCCGGAGTCCCTGGTCCTTCCCGACCCGTCGTCGTCCGACGACAAGTAGCACACCCAGCCCGTAGGGGGGTCACACCCCCTACGGGCACTTCCCCCGGACCATCCGGGTTCGGGGACAGACAACCGAATAGGAGTCTTCGTCATGCGCATCGACAAGTGCACGGTTGACCTCGGCGTCCTCGCCCAGGGTCTAGCCGATGACGAGTGGGTTCACGTCGCGGTGATCGCGTCCGAGAACTCACGCATCCACCACCACGTGGTGATGCTGAACAGCCTCGTGACGGGCGAACACCACTACCGGGTCTTCGACGGCTACGGCCACGACCCGTACGTCTGGCTCGGCGAGGAGGGCGAGGAGGTGGAAGGTTGGGCGGTGTGGCCCGACGATCCCCCGCCCTTCCTAACGGCGCACGAACAATGGTCATCCCCAGAGATGTCCGACCGGAAGCGCGTGTGGGCCCTGATGAAAGCGTATTCCGAAGGTGCACGGGCGGTCGCACTGGCTTTGGCCGACGCTTCCCGCCGACAGGAGAACGCCCGGGGCCGGTACCTCGACGACCTCGGCTGAGTGTCACTAGCCCGTAGGGGGGTCACACCCCCTACGGGCACTTCCCCCGGACCATCCGGGTTCGGGG
>JBFILE010000679.1:0-1533 GCA_041599855.1 Thermoplasmatota archaeon | reverse complement strand
CGCCACCCGCACCTTCATCGCCGGATACGAACGCGGCGATGGACCCCCGATCATGACGGCCCCGGGATCGGCTCCCCCCCGACGCACCCTCGACCCCATCACGCGACCCGTCGACGACACCGGCCCCCATGATGACCGGCCCGGCCGGTTCCTGCTGCAGCATGCTGCGAACGCAGCCGAAGCCAGCGACTCCGAAGAGTTCCGCGCATGGCTCCGCGGAGCCCGCGACCCCCGTATCCTCATGGGGGAATATACTGCGGCGCCCGAAACCATGGTCGAGGGCGTTGAAGGAAGCATCCTGGAAACATGGTGGCTGCGATGGGGGGGCACCGACGCGACCGGATACGACATCCATGTCTCCCGAAGCACCTTCTGCCGCGACATGCCCGTCACCCTTCCCAGCCGGCCCGTGGGCCCAAGCTGTGAACTCACGTTCCGGGACGGCGGCCCCGTCACGAACCGGGACGGCGAACACGGCGAATGGCCCACCGAACTCGTCACGCTCGGGTCTGCCCTGAGCATGTACGGAACGGACACCGGCAACGAACCTCGCGCCGGGGAACGCCTCCGATTCGAACGCGTGCCCGCATGGGACGACCGGACCCTGGTGTGGCCATTCGTGTACACGCTCGAAGAATCCGACCCCGGTAACAGGACCGCTCCCCGCTCGCAGGAAGTGGACGCAGCGACCGGCGCCCTCCGCGCCGTCATCCTCGTCGTACCCGATGAACCGCCGCGGGAATGGACACAAGGCGACCTCGACCAGTTCGGGCTCACAACCCCCTACCCGGGCGGTGCCTGGGCCGAGGACGGCGAAGTCACGGGAGCTGCGACCATGATCATCATGGGCGCCGTCGGCGTAGCCGTCGTCAGCTCATTCGCGGTGAACCGGCGACTACCACTCTGGATGATGGCGCTCTACACGCGGCTCAGTCGCCAGGACGTGGCCGCGCAGCCGCGGCGCGCCGCCATCCTCGACCTTCTCCGGGCCACGCCGGGCCTCAGCGTCGGCGAAGTCCAGGACCGGCTCGCCATGGGCCCCGGCGCCACGCGCCACCACCTTGCCATGCTCCAGACGGCGGGCCTCCTCACCCGCTTGGAATCCGGGCGGTACACGCGGTACTTCGTCCGCGGAAGCGACGATCACGCAACCTTCGCGACCCAGGCGGTCTTCCGCGCGAACGGCGCCGAATCCCGCGTCCTCGCAGTCATCGTGGAAACCCCCGGGATCCACGCAGGCGGCATCGCCGAGCGCCTCGACATCACCCCCGTCGCCGTCCACCTCACCGTGAAACGGCTGCGCGCGCGGGGTCTCGTGCACATCGAGCGGGATGGCCGGCGGATGCGCATCCGTGCGGCGGAAGGTGTGGCGCGGCAGGTCGCGAGGGATCCGCGGGCAGATGCGTAGGTCGGGTCAACGATCCGCCTGCATTGGCGTGTCTTATGGGGCCGGCGGATACGACGACTCGACATTCGACGACGGCGGGCGCGTCGCGAATTCCCCCCGCGTGTACCGGGCCAGGGTTTCCCGCT
>JBFILE010000678.1:0-1535 GCA_041599855.1 Thermoplasmatota archaeon | reverse complement strand
AGGCGGGGCCGACCGCGATGCGGGCGTGGGCCACGACTTCGCCGATGCCGGTCCCGTTCATAAAATCCCCTCGGTCTGCGTCGCTGCCATCCGGGGCGGGCGGGGGGCGGCGAGGCCGGCCCGGGCAGCAGCCTCCGCCGGGGCATCGGACGAAGGACCGGCAAGGTCGCGGGGGTCGTCCGAGGGGACGTGTCCGCGGGAATGCCGACCTTGCTGGATCGCGTGGCATGCCACGGGTCGCCCCGGCATGGTCCGCCGGCGCGGGCGTCACCCGCAAGTCCTATGACGCGAACGGGGCTTCCCGGCGGCGTGACCTTCAACGTCGCGGTCGTGGGCACCGGCGTCATGGGCAAGAACCACGTGCGTGCCGCCACCGAACTCGAGGGCGTGGACCTCGCGGGCCTGTACGACGCCGACCGCGCAACCGCGGAGTCCCTGGCGAACCGGTTCGGGACGCAGGCGTACGGGTCCCTGGACGACCTGCTGGCCGATGCTGCCGTGGACGCCGTCGTCGTCGCAACGCCCACCGTGTTCCATGTGGAGACCGCTCTTTGCGCCCTCGATGCCGGCAAGCACGTCCTCGTGGAGAAGCCCATCGCGCCCACCGTGAAGGAGGGCGCGGCGCTGGTTGCGGCCGCCGAATCAGCGGGCCTCACCCTCGCCGTCGGCCACGTGGAGCGGCACAATCCCGTGGTCCGGTACGGGAAGGACGCCCTTGATGCCGGGGATTTCGGCACGCCCGTCACCTTTGCCACCCGGCGCGTGTCCAACTTCCCGGGCCGCATCCGGGACGTGGGCTGCATCCTCGACCTCGGCGTCCATGACGTGGACGTCCTCCGCTACATGGTGGGGCGACCCGTCACCCGGGTGTTCGCCCGCGCAGGGTCGTTCACCGAGGGCCTCGCATTCGAGGATCATGCCAGCATCCTGCTCGAATTCGAGGGCGGCCTCACCGGCCTTGTCGAAGTGAATTGGCTCACGCCCATGAAGGTGAGGAAGCTTTCGCTCACTGCGAGTGAGGCGTTCGTGGAACTCGACTACATGGAGCAGCGTGCGGTCGTGTCATCCAGTCGCTTCCGCGAGCACGAGGAATCCCGTTCCTACAACGTGCCGCTGGAACTGAACGTGCGCACCATCAACCTGCAGAAGCAGGAGCCCCTGAAGCTGGAGCTCCTGGATTTCGCCGGCGCCGCAACCGGGCGGAGTGCGCCCCTCGTCACCGGGGCGGACGGGGTCGCCGTGATCGCCATTGCGGAAGCCGCCCTCGAATCGAGCCGCACCGGGCAGGCGGTCGCGGTGGATGCCTGAACGGAGTGGGCGATGGGCCAAGGGGCGCGGGGGAGTTCGAGCCGCGTCGGCATTGCGGCGCAGGTCCCGTTTGACTTGGGAATTGTGGCGCTGGCATGGCAGCGTTCACAAGCGACGCTGCGGGCCGCGAGGGGTGGGTGTGAAAATTGGCCCCCAGCAGCCCACCCCCGGCGCGCCTGTCGGCGCCGCAGGATCCGCGAAGCGGATCCGAGGACCGGGACGTGGCT
>JBFILE010000677.1:0-1537 GCA_041599855.1 Thermoplasmatota archaeon | reverse complement strand
TCTGCGGTCCGCCGCCGTAGCGTCCGGGGGCCCCGACATACATCATCACGCGATGGGGCGTCAAGCCGATTGCCTCCGACGGATTCCGAGGGCGGATCGGAGCTTGCTGTCCACGCCGAGTGCCACCGCCGCGTACAAGGCAATCAAGGCCGTCGCGACTGCGCCCAACAGCCACATGTTGCCGGAAACCAGGTGCGCCACGGCCAATCCCGCGGCCAGGGTGGCGGACCCCGCCACAACAGGCGCCCGCATCATCCCGAGATACTGGCGTGCCCAATCATCGGCCAACACCATTCGCCCGGCGAGGGGGAGGTAACTGAGGCTGATGAGGTCTGCGAACACCGCAAAGGCGGCTCCGGCTACCCCGAAGATCGGAATGAGGGTGAAGACCAGGATCGCGAAGATTGCGGTCGACACATACTGGAGGGCGGTGATGGTGCGGATGCGGCCGGCACCCATCAGGAAATTGTACGAAACGGTGTTGAGCGAGATGAGGGCACCAAGCGGCAGGAGAACGAGGACGGACACCCGCGCGGTTTCTGCGAATGCCGGGCCGAGCCAGAGCGAGACGAATGGCGTGGCCCAGAGGAGCAGTGAGATCCCGCAACCGATGGCGGCGGTTCCGATGACGCGGTTCGCGCCGACGAAGACGCTGAGGACCCGACCCTGGTCTGCCGCTGCATGAAGGGAGGAAAAGGCCGGGAACAGGACCGCAGACAGGTTTCCGAACACCGAGATGATCTGGGAGTACAGTTGGAACGGGACCGAGAAGTAGGGCACCATCTCGGGTCCGAGAAAGAACCCCACGGAAAGATTTCCGATGTTGGTCTTGGCGATCGTGGCCAGGGAGTTCAGGAACGCGAATCCGCTGAACCCCGCCAGCGCGGCGAGGGTCGCGCGGTCGAAGCGAAGCCGGAACCGGACCTCGGGGACCCGGCGTTTCACCATGATCGATCCGGAAATGAATCCGACCGCGGCGCCCGCCAGCTGACCGAGGGCCATCCCCGTGATGCCGAGCCCCATCATCACGAAGCCGAGACTCGCGATCAACCGGACCGCGTCCCGGAGCATCGTGGTCACGGTCGACGAGCCGTATCGTTGGAGGCCTTTCAGGACCGCGGTGTAGTTCGTCGAGAACAGGTTCAGCGCCGCGGCCGCCCCCACGAGTCCGAGGGCGAGCGAGGCATCGCCGGGCGGAAGCGACCCTCCGATCAGCTTCACATAGACCGTCGGAAGGACCGCGATGCTGAGGATGAATGCCGTCCCGCCGATCAATGCGTACAGGAGGAACGAATTCTGGACCACTGTTTCGAGGCCGGCGTCGTCCTCACGTCCCTGCCTGTCGGAGACGTGCTTGATCGTCGCATCCGTGAATCCGAAATTCAGGATACCGACGAAACCGACCAGGGATGCGAGGATGACCCAGGCTCCGTAGGTGCGAACGCCCAGCAGGCTGATGAATGCCGGCAGGGTCACGACGAACAGGAGCAGCGGGATGGCGTAACCGAACACACTCATGCCGGCGTTGCGTGTGAGT
>JBFILE010000676.1:0-1539 GCA_041599855.1 Thermoplasmatota archaeon | reverse complement strand
GCGAAAATCGTCGATTGGCCGTTGACAAGCATGGGGCCATCGAGCTTTGTTCTCTGCTGCTGGGTGGGCCGTCTCCGCCGCCCAGGCCGGCCGTCATCACGAATCCGCCGCCCGTGGCTTACGGGCATGTCGCTCCACCGAAACCCGTTCCTGGCACGACGCCCAAGAACGAGGCGCCCACAAGCATTATCGAGTGTACGGAGTGCCGGGCCACTTTCCCCAACCGTCAGGGGTATCTTGCACACATCTCCAAGAATTCTGTCGCCGGACAAACCCCGTCCGCTCCCTGCACGCATTCGAGCATCCTCGCAAGTTGTAGCGCATGCACGCGCGGCCCAATCATCAATGCGGGCATCGCTCTCCACCCGGATGGTACCTGGAAGCGAGTCCCAAGGGGATTCAAGGGACACGACCTCCGGGCTGCCGAGGCCGGCCTCGTCCAGCTGTTGCGGGTTGAGCACGGCGCCCTGATGGTCTGGATCGACGGAACATGGCTAAGGGCGAGCACATCCGGAGGGGAGCTCGTTTCCTTCTCGAAGGGTGCACTTGAAAGCCTGCCACGCTCCACTACGTTTCGCTCCGTCGAATGGCCAGCTTTCGTCATCGATGTGGCTGCGGCCAAGCGAATGACTGCCGGAGGCTGGGCGGCGCTCCCACGATGAATGACTCTGACTACCGCTCATTGAGCCCGAGCGCCACGAGTCCGAGCAGGGTCATCTCCAGCGCGTGGGGCGAAGCCCGTGTATGCGGTTCCACGGTGTCGGGGCGCACCTAGGATCCGCCTCGCTTGGACGCGGGACGCAACATGGCGCACGATGGTGCCTGCTGACGCGGGCGACTTCGGGGAATTCGCCGAAATCGCCTTCACCATTTGGGGTCGATTTCGCGGACGGAACACCTCCGGGAAGATTCGCGCCGCACGTGCGTGTCATTGTAGACGATGAATCGGGCAGGCGGGCCGAAGTCTGGGTCGATGATCACAGCGCCGCCGTGTTCGTGCCTCCCGGAAACCACGCGCGCCGCGTCATGTTGAACCAGGTCCGGATCCCGTTCGAGGCGTTCGCAGGCGTCGACCTGGCCAACATCCGGGCCGTGGACCTGCAGTTCGATGGAGGCACCCCGGGCACGGTACATGTAGCCGGCCTCCTGGTCATGTGACGAAGGGCCGCCACATCCGTGTGAACGGCGCGAGCGATCGGGATCGCCGGATCCACGCGGCCCGCACGTCCTGGCCGGAATGGGTGCCGCTCACCCATGCCGCAACGACCCCATCCCCGGTCGCGCTCAACCCGTGGTAATCGCCGAGTGAGGGCCAGCCGATGATGCCTTGGGGGTCATTGGGCCCGATGGGGGTCGTGTCGATGCGCTGGAATCGCTCCGTTCCGTTCGTCGCGCGGGACCATGCGATGTACGCGGAGGTGCCGTCCGGAAGCACCCGATGCCACGTGGCATGGAGCGTGCCATCGGGGGCCGCGGCCAACGTGGCAAGCGGCTCGCCTTGCCCCTGCATCGCATCAAGGACAGTACGCGTCACGTGGG
>JBFILE010000675.1:0-1544 GCA_041599855.1 Thermoplasmatota archaeon | reverse complement strand
GGCTGGCTCGTGAAGGAACTCGTGCCCCGCGGCTACGCGGTCGTCGTCGCCGACCTCGCCGGCACCGGCGGCAGCGGCGGCTGCTGGGACTTCATGGGCCCCGACGAGCAGAAGAGCGTCGTCACCATGATCAACACCATCGCCGCGCAGGACTGGTCCAACGGCAAGGTCGGCATGATCGGGAAGTCCTACGACGGCATGACGCAGATCATGGGCGCGAGCCACGCGCCCGAGGCCCTGAAGACCGTGGTCCCCGTGGCGGCCCTCACCCACGCGTACGCCGGCCTGTACCAGAACGGCATCCACTACGGCGGCGGCTGGTGGGCGACCACGACCGCGTACCATTCCATAAGCGCGAGCCCGCCCGGCGACTCGCCGAACGCGAAGTGGCCCGGGTACGCGGAAAGCGTCGCCAAGACGCCCGCGTGCATCGCCCAGAACACGGCCCTCGGGAATGATCCCACGGGCGCATACAACGTGTACCACCAGGAACGCGACTTCCGCCCCATGGCGAAGAACGTGAAGGCGAGCGTGTTCGTCATGCAGGGCTTCCTCGACGGCGCCGTCAAGCCGGACAACATGTTCCCGTGGTTCACCGACCTCGACGTCCCCAAGAAGGCTTGGATCGGCCACTGGGGCCACGACTACGCGAACAGCACGTGGGCCGGCCGCGACGACATGTACACGACCCTCCACCGATGGTTCGACCACTGGCTCATGGACATCCCCAACGGGATGGACCAGGAACTCGGCGTGGATGTGCAGGACAGTCAAGGGAATTGGCGGCGAGAGGAATCGTGGCCGCCGGCGCGTGCCAACGAGACGACACTCTACCTTGGCGTGGACGGACTCTCGTCGGCCCCGGGAAGCGGTGCCATCGGTTTCGGCGGCCCCGTGAGCGCCGTCATGTCCCGGGCCGCCTCCATCGAAACGCAGGCACTCGAAGCCCCCATCCACATCGCGGGAATCCCCACGATCACCCTCAAGGTCGCAAGCGACACCGCGGGTGGCAACGTCATCGCCCGCCTGGTCGACGTGGGGCCGGATGGTTCGGAGAGGAGGATCACCCAGGGCGCGATGAACCTGCAGTTCGTGAACGGCCTTGAGACACCCATGCCCCTCGTGCCCACGCAACCCGTGACGGCAACGTTCGAGTTCTACCCGACCGACTACGTGGTGGCCGAAGGTCACATGATCCGGCTCGACCTCGACACGCAGGACCCGACCTCGTGGTACTTCATTGACCCGACCACGTCGACCCTCACCGTGTATGCCGACGCAAGCAGCATCACGCTGCCCACCGTCACGGTGGCCGAGGACGAGGTGTTCCACGTCGGGTGCGGCACGCGCGTGAAGGACGTCACGCCCGACTGCTGGGACGGGGAGATGCGGGACAAGGATTACGTGACGGAATAGAGGCGGTATCGGGGCGGTATAGGGATGTCATAGCGGTCCCGCAACGTCGCCACTGCTCCGCGGGGGTTCGCCGAAGCGAACCTCCGCGGTACTTCCTGCACCGGGGTGATGGCCGGTCCCCGCAACGT
>JBFILE010000674.1:0-1544 GCA_041599855.1 Thermoplasmatota archaeon | reverse complement strand
GGTCACGTCGCCGTTCCCGGTCGGGCCTCGGGGACGTGGACGTGGCGCGGTGAATCGATGCTCCGGATGACGGAAGCCAGCCATGTGTCTGCGGCGTCGCCCCGGAACCCTGGCGCATCCACGACCTGGAACGCCGCGTCTTGTCCCATGTCGAAGGCCCCGAGGGACAACCCCACCGCGGATGCCCCGCCCACGGTGGCGAGGTGCAGCAGGCGGGACGCCCCGATCGCGCGGCCCCTCGAGCCATGGATGTCGAGGGCGTGACGCATGTTCCGCCACAGGCTCGGGGTCGGGCCTGCGCCCACGTCACTCCCGAGGGCGAGCCGAGCCCCTTCGGGGACCCGTTCGATGGGGAAGCGCCCCGAATGCAGGGCCGTGTTCGCAAGGGGGCAATGGGCCACGCACGACCCATGGCTGCGGATGCGCCCCCACTCGGGCGCGTCAAGGTGGACACCGTGGGCAAGGATCGTATCGCGACCGAGGAGGCCGGATCCCTCGTAGACTCCGGTGTAGTGCGGTGCGTCCGGGAAGCGGCTTGCGACGAGGGCGATCTCGCCGGCACTCTCCGACACATGCGTGTGCACCGGCAGGCCCATGCGCCCGGCAAGCGCGCCGGACTCCTTCAGCAGGCGGCCGGAGCAGGACAAGGCGAAGCGCGGCGTCACGCTGAACCTCACGTCCGGGCCATCCAGTTCACGCGCCAACCGCGAAGCGTCCCGGATGGCGGTCTCCACGGAATCATCAAGGATGTCGGTGGGAGCGCCGCGGTCCATCAGCACCTTCCCGGCCCACCCGCGAAAGCCCGCCTCGCGCATCTCGCCGAACGCCACGCGCGTGGCCTCGCCGTGGCTGGTCAGGAAAAGGGCGCCACCGACCGTGCCGGCCTCCCGTTGCTCGCGCAGAAACCGGCGCGTCGCCCGGCGCGCGACCGCGGGATCCGCCCACATGGCCTCCGCCGGGAACACGATCTCCTCAAGCCACGAGAGGAGGTCGGCGCCACCGATGCCCGCGATGTCATGCTGCGGCACGTGCGCGTGGGCATCCACGAAGGCGGGAACGAGAACCATGCCCGGCCACTCGCGGACGCGGTCGTACCCGCCGTCCGGCGCGTCCTCCCACGGCCCGACACTCGCGATGCGACCGTCATCGTCCTCCATGAGGTGGCCGTCCTCGCGGACCCGGAGGGCATCCGGAGTCGGCGCGTCCACAAGGGCGGCGCGATGGAGCGTGGCCACGGGGTGTGATCGCGTCGGCGAGCGCATCATCATTCCCATGCCGCGCAGCGTCGGCATGGCAGGTTCCGGGCGCTGCGGGTACGGCGGGCGCGGCGGGCACGCGTTCCGGCGCTCCTTGCCACCCGGCGGTCGGTCACGCCCTCGACGCCGCGACCCGGGTGGTCGATGGCCCGGCGAGCGCCGCGACCACTCCCGCAAGGATCGCAGCCACGAGGGCCACGTACACCACGGCGTACGGGTACATTGACCCCCGTGAGATGGCGACGCCGAGGCCGATCACGAACCAGGCGAGCATGCCGACGAGCCCGG
>JBFILE010000673.1:0-1544 GCA_041599855.1 Thermoplasmatota archaeon | reverse complement strand
GACCCCGACCCCGTCCTCTACGGGCAGATGGGACGCCGCCTCCTCGACTTCCTCCAGATCGACGTGGGCCCCGACGGCACCCTGCACCTAGTGTACGCGCAGGACCGGGACGGCACCGGGGACGAGGCGACCCAGTACGTGCAGGCGCCGAGCCTCCTGGGGCTGGCGCCCGCGGTGTACCCGAACGGGCCTCGGTGAGCCGTACCGGGAACGCGCGGCACAAGGGCCCGCCCACCAGCCCGGGCACCCCGCAACGCGCCATCACGCGGCCTCACACCAGTTGGCACATCCAGAGGTGTCCTCCACCGTGACAAGCCAATCGTTTATACCGGCCGCGGCCATGACTCCCCCATGGGAGGCCCCCGAGTCCCGACTATCGTCCTCGCCATCCTGATCGCCATCCCGGCGATCGCTGCTGCCCACCCCGGCGGCATGCATGGTGAAGACGTTCCCCGCACCCCCGTGGCCGAACCGCCGGCGAACGCGCAGTTCCGATCCGGCGGCGTCAGCATCATCGAACACGTCGCATCCACCAACGTGCCCCAGGGCGCAGGCGTCTGGCTCGACGGCGACTACGCCTACGTGAGCGGCCTCAACAGCGGCTTCCACATCGTGGACATCAGCGACCCCACGAACCCGGTGCGGAAAGGCAGCCTCGGCTTCTTCACGCGCGACGTGGACTTCCTCAGCTACGACGACGGCACCCGCGTCGCCGTGGCTGCATCCGAAGGCGCCGGCATGCGCTTCATCGACGTCACGAACCCGGGCAACCCGAAACTGATCTCCACGATCCGGGCGCAATCGTCCAGCACCCACAACCTCGCCGTCGTCCCCGGCACGCACCTCGTGTACAACGCCGACTCCAACGGCCGCGGCGGCAACGTGGACGTCATCGACGCCACCGACCCCCGCGCTCCCCGGCAGGTCGCCGCCTGGGGCTCCTACGGCTGCCACGACGTGACCTTCCACATGGCGCCCGGGAAGAACCGCGCGTACTGCGCGGCCATCGAGGACACCCTCATCTACGACATCACGAACCCCCTTGCCGGCCGGTACATCAGCTCGTTCTCCAACGCCGCCATCAGCGCCGGTGGCGCAGCCGTCGGTCGCGGCGGCCTCGACCCCGGCCTCCACCACTACGCCCGCGTCAACGAGGACGCCACCGTCCTCCTCGTCGGTGACGAATTCGCCGGCGGCCTCGGCCCCGGCTGCGGCGCATCCGCCGCGAGCGCAGCCACACCCGTCGGCGCCCTCTGGTTCTACGACATCACCGACGAGACGAACCCGAAGCTCCTCAGCTGGATGAGCCCCATGCACCCGTCATCCCAGGCGGACACCGTGTGGGACGTCATCCAACCCGCGCTCACCATCAGCTGCACCAGCCACTTCGGCGACCTCATCCCCGGAGAAGAGAAGATCGCGATCGCGTGGTACGGAGCCGGCGTCGTCCTCATCGACTTCACCGACCCCGCCGCACCCACCGTGCTCGACCAGTGGAGCCCCCGCACCGACACATGGGACGTGCGGTACAAGGACGGGTACCT
>JBFILE010000672.1:0-1545 GCA_041599855.1 Thermoplasmatota archaeon | reverse complement strand
GGTGCGTGGGACGGCCAGGAGGAAGGCGTCCATGACCCGTTTGGCGGTGTACTCGGTCACGGGCACCGGTGTTGCGATGGCGGCGGCGGGGACATCGAGGCGTTCGATGAGGTGGATGCCGCCGTCGGGTTCCTCGACGAGGGTGGATTCGAGTCGGAGTCGCCAATCCGGGCCGGTCATTCATGGTGTCGTCGAACCATACCTGATTATCCTTTGTGCCTATGATGTGCCGTCGTGCAGGACGCGGGGCCCGCCCGGATTGAACGGGTCCGGTGCGGAGGGGGGCTGCTCATGGCGCGGGGCCGGGCGGGCCATCGTGGCCGGCGGAGGGATCAGGAATGGGCCGGGAGACGTCGCTTCCGCCGGGGTGATCGGAGGATTCCCGTGATCGATCGAAGGGGCGGTGGTATTCGACGGGCGCGTTCGTGGCTGCGGCGACGCCGGCGCGGGCGGCGCGGACGACGGCTTCGGGGGAATCGAATGATTTGATGGAGGTGGGCGCGAGGAGGTCGGCGAGGCGGAGGTCGAGTTCGCCGGGCATGGGGACGCGCCATTCGCCGGCTCGGGCGAGCAGTTGGTCGCGCGTCATGGGGAATGTGAGGTCGTGCATCATGTCGAGGACGGCATCGGCGCCCCAGTCGCCGATGGGGCCGGGGGATTCGTGGATGGATTTGCGCAAGTGGACCATGGTGTCACCTGTCATCGCCGGACGGGTTCGGAGCGGCCTTTCGGTTCGGAGCGCCGTTCGTCCTCCAGCAGGGGGCGGGCCGCGATTCGAACAGCTGCCATCGCGTCGGCGGCGGATCGGTACGTGCGGTCGGGGATGCGGCTGAAGAGGGATGCTGCAGGAATGGTCCGGTCGGCGCGGGGGCTGGTCGGGAGGAGCACGCCGCCCAACTGGGTCGACAGCGCGGCGCGATTCGTGGGGAACGGGAGTTCGTCGAGGAGCCGTGCGAGGATCTCAAGGGGGGATTGGGCGCCGCCGGCGGGCGGGATGATCACGTCATCCATGGTGCATGCCTCCGGGTTTCGAAGCGAGGGTGGGCCACGTTCGCGCGATGGCTTCCGCCACTTCTGTGGCGCTTGCGAACCGGGTGGTGTCAACGGTGAGGAGGAGGGTGGCGAGGGCGCGGTATGAGTCGCCGGGCACGGGGATGGCGCGGTGTCCGGCGTGGGTGATGAGCCAGCCGCGGCTCACGGGGAAGGGGACGTCGTGGACGGTTGCGGCGACGAGACCTTCGAAGGTCGATGCGCGGAGGCCTTCGCCGGGAAGGGGGTCCTTGCCGCCGTGGCCTCGGATGCTCCACGCCCGTCCGACGTGTTGGGGGTCCGTCAGCCCGCCAAGTGGGAATGGGTCCGCTTGTCTTGTGCGCACGCTACCCGGTTCGCCAACGCACCAGTATTATGTCTTGTGGCCCAGCAGTGGAATGAATGTACTGTACTGAGGCTGTGCGACGAGAGCGCTGGCGCTTGGGGCCGCGGCTTGGTGCAAGCTTTCGATTGTGGTGGGCCGGCGGGCGGGCGGGTGGACGCGCGGACGTCTTC
>JBFILE010000671.1:0-1574 GCA_041599855.1 Thermoplasmatota archaeon | reverse complement strand
GATTCCCTTGGAGGACTTCCACATGACCGTGAACGCAAACGTTGACGAACTCGCGTCCGTCGCCCAGTCCCTGGTCGCCGACGGCAAAGGCATCCTGGCAGCAGACGAGAGCAATGGCACCATCGCCAAGCGCCTGAAGGGCATCGGCGTCGAGTCCACCGAGACCGCCCGCCGCGACTACCGCGAGACCCTCTTCACCACGCCGGACCTGGCGAAGAATGTGGCCGGTGTCATCCTCTACGACGAGACCATCCGCCAGAAGGGCGCGAACGGCACCCGCCTCGCAGAAACCCTCGCCGCGAACGGCATCCACCCCGGCATCAAGGTGGACACGGGCGCAAAGCCTCTCGCCCTCCACCCGGACGAGAAGGTCACGGAAGGTCTCGACGGCCTCCGCGAGCGTCTCCAGGAATACCGGACCCTCGGCGCGAAGTTCGCGAAGTGGCGCGCGGTCATCACTATCAAGGGCGACGCGATGCCGTCCTTGGCGTGTATCCACACGAACGCCCACGCCCTCGCCCGCTACGCCGCCCTCTGCCAGGAAGCCGGCATCGTCCCCATCGTGGAACCGGAAGTCCTCATGGACGGCAGCCACACCGTTGACCGCTGCGAGGAGGTCACAAGCCGTGTGTGGCAACGCACGTTCGAGGAACTCGCAAACCAGGGTGTCGCCTTTGAGGGAATGCTCCTCAAGCCGGCGATGATCGTCGCGGGCAAGGACTGCCCGGACCAGGCAAGCGTGAAGGAAGTCGCGGAGCGCACCGTGCGCCTCATGAAGGAATTTGTCCCCGCGGCGGTCCCGGGAATCGTCTTCCTCTCCGGCGGCCAGTCCCCGGAACTCGCCACCGAGCACCTTCAGGCGATGAACGAGCTCGGGCCCCTCCCGTGGAAGCTCTCGTTCTCCTACGGCCGCGCCCTCCAGGAGCCCGCGCTGAACGCGTGGGGCGGCGACAATGCGAACCGCCCGAAGGCGCAGGCAGCGCTCGGCCTCCGAGCCCGCTTGAACACTGCGGCGGCCCTTGGCCAGTACAAGGCCGAGATGGAACCGCGCGCAGCCTGAATGCTTCTCGTGGCGGGGCGCGACGCGCCCCGTCCATCCTTTTCAACCGTCTCTGTGCTCTCCGTGTCTCAGTGTTCCCTGTGTGAAATGCCGTAACACGTGCACGCCGACCAGCCAAAACGAGGAGCCCGATTCAACGTCGGATACTCCCGGTTGTCCAGTCATGTTTGAACTTTCGCTGTCCGATGCCGGAATTTGCGCCCGGTCGCATGGACCAAATGCCCGGATTCACGCCCCGAGTTTCGCCGCCGCCCGCGCCGCAAGCTCCTCCCCGAACGGGAGGCTGGTGGTCAACCCCGGACTCACCGCATTCAGGACGTGGACTGCGCGATCCGTTTCCCGCACAAGGATGTCGTCCACAAGGGTCCCGTCGCGGCGGACGAGCTGCGCGCGGTTCCCGGCATACGATCGCACAAGGTCCCCGGGTTGCACGGCGGGCACGAGGGCATGCGCCTCCTTCCAGATGCCGCGGAGCCGAAGGCTTTTCGACAATTCGGATTGCGCAAGCCGAAGG
>JBFILE010000670.1:0-1574 GCA_041599855.1 Thermoplasmatota archaeon | reverse complement strand
GCCGACGATCGTGAACTACTGGACGGATTACCGGGGTCCCGGCCCCACGGTGCCGGTGGCGAATCCGGTCATGCTCATGACCCCCGAGGCCGGATCCGTGGTCGGGCCCCAACCCAATTTCACGTGGGAGCAGGACCCCAACGCCTATTCCTACAAGTTGGACCTTGAGGAAGCCGGTGGCGGGCTCACCGTCCTTGAGTTCACTGCGCTCATCGCGGGCGACGGTGACCAGCCCCCGGCCACATGGTATTCCAACGAATCCCTCCGCTTGGCGCCGGGCACCATCTACCGGGCGCGCGTGACGGGGCATGACGATACCGGTAAGCCGGGACCCGCTGGACCGTGGACCCGGTTTGGCATCGGCCAGGCTCCCGTCACGGCTCCGGTCGTTGAAGTCACGGTCGAACCCGATGGCAACTTGGTGGCCTCGTGGTCTGCCGTTCCCGGCATAGGCCCGCACAACGTCGGCGTCAGCACCACGTACGATATGCAGGTCGCGTCGGATCCTGCATTCAACGCCCCCATCGTTTCGTTGAATGCCACGAATCTTGACCGATGGGAGGGTCCGCTGGGCAATGGAACCTGGTACGTCCGCGTACGCGGTACGAATGGTATCGGAACCGGCCCCTGGAGCGTTCCCGCCACGTCGGGATTGCAGCCGACCCCGCCGACCCCACCCTTGCTCGAGAGCCATATCGTGCAAGGCGTCGAAGTGCTGCCCCTTTCTTGGACCCAGGCCACCCATGGGAACTACTACGAGTTGGAATACGCAGCTGCGATCGATCTTGTCCCCGCCATCGAGTCGCACGTCGTCACGAAACCTTCGTGGGATCCGGCCGACATCCCGCCGGGAGAATATTTCGCCCGCGTACGCGCCATCGGCCATACGGGGCCGGGACCGTGGAGCAATACCGCATCATTCCGCGTGGTCTCCCCACCCGCGACCGCCCCCATCCTCGACGCACAGGTCGTCGTCCGGGAACTGAAGGTCGGAAGCGTTGACACGGGCCAGAACATCACGTACCACTCGTTCCCGGTCGTATGGACCGGCCTTCCGAACGCTACAACGTACGAGGTGCAGGTCGCACAATCCACGGGATTCCTGTCATTGGTCGCCGCCGAAACGGTGGGCGACACCACGTTCGACGGCACCGGACTCGCAGGTGGTGAATACTGGCTTCGTGTGCGCGGCCTGAACCTTGTCGCTGAGGGGCCATGGAGTGAACCGGTAGCCATCCTCGTCGAACCCAAGGCGGTGCAGGATACACCGGGCGTGACCGGTTTCTTGTCAATTCTCGCCATCCTGGGAATTGCGGCGCTGACAGGTCGGTCACGCGGGCGGCCGCGCCGGCCCTGAACGACGCGGCGTCCATCCGGGGCGGGGGCCATGCCAATTCAAGAAAAATCGCGGCAGCCAGGGAGCCCCATGTGGGTTGGAGAAGCGGGCGGCGGGGTGCGGTGCAAGTCGCGACGAAGCCGCCCCGGTGGCGAAAGGCGGGGGCCCACAGTGTCTCACCCACCCCTTGCGGCCTACGCGAATTCGCTAAGTTGGCAACCTGGGGGCGCTTCAATCG
>JBFILE010000669.1:0-1590 GCA_041599855.1 Thermoplasmatota archaeon | reverse complement strand
TTCGACGCGCCCATGCGACGGGCCGCAGCAGGCGCAATCCTCGTCCTCTGGGGCTTCGTCGCGACGATGATCGCGCTCCTGTTTTCGGTCGGAGATCCGGAATCCCTCGGACTACCCGATGGGCCGTTGCAGTCGATTCCGATGCTGATCCTCCCCGGCACCTACATTCTCGGTTTCCTCGCGACGCGCGGGTTGTGGAATGCATTGGTGGTGGCAGGCGGCCACTACATGTGGGAGACGCGGGTGTCGGATCAGCTGGCGGCAGGCCGGCACTGGCCGATTGCGATCGTCATCATGGCGGGCATCTTTGTGGTGGGGTTTCTCACGCCCAGGTCGTCGTGGCCGGGGGCACTTCTCGCGTTGTTTTCCGCGTCCACGGCGCTCCGGATGACCCTGCATTTTCCGAGTTTCGATGTTCCCCTGAGGACGCGTCGAAGGTTCGCTCTTGCTTTTGTCCCGACACTGATCCTCGGATTGGTGATCGCATGGTTCCCACTGCATTCCGGGTGGGGGTACACCGTTTCATTCTCAGCATTCGGGCTGGTGTTGGGAATCCTTGGTACTGTTCTGATGAGGCGGGGGTGACCCCACGGTGCTCGATCGGCTCATCCACGAACCCGTCCGCCTCCGCATCATGGCCGCGCTGCACCGGAATCGCCAGGCAAGTTTCGCGAGCCTCCGTGACGGATTGACACTCACGGACGGCAACCTGCAGAGTCACGCGCAGCGCCTTGTGGACGCCGGTTACGTGGAGGCCGCGCGTGCGTTTTCAGGATCCCGTTTCGAATTGCAGTACCGGATCACGCGCCCCGGTGTCGAGGCGTTCCTCGCATACCTGGAGGCGCTGGATGCCATTGTGAAGCCGGATGCGATCCACCCGCGAGGTGACCGATTTGACTGAATCAACCGTAACCCATGGCGAGGCCCAGGCTATTCTCGCCGAGGCCCGCGCGCTTGAGCTGACCACCGTACGCAGCACGGCGGGAATGATCCTCGTCATCCACGGCCTGGCGGTCGGCATCAGCACGATGGCCATGGCGAAGGTCCCGGTCGCGTTCGATGGCGCACTTCCGCTTCCCGTTGTGATCGCGGCCCTTCTGGCATCCGCATCCCTTCCGCTGCTCTTGGCGTATGCCGCGTCCCGTCTCATGTGGCGGACATTCGTGATTCGGCCCAACCTGATCCCTGCCGGGAAAGCCGCGGCGGATCGGCAGATCAGGAAGCGGGCGTTGGTGGCCGGCATGGTGGTTTCCGTTCCCGTGCTCGGGCTTGCGCACACCGGAATCCTCCCATGGTCCGGCGCATTGGCGGTGCTCCTTGGACTTGCCGGCGCGACGGGGACATGGGTCGGGTTCCCGGGTCTGCATCTGGCGCGGAAATCTCGCATCGTCGCCGCCGCCTTGTGGTCGCCCCTTGTCCTCGTCGGTCTTGGTTCGGCCGCACTCCCGCTGCCGTTCCCGCTCGGACACCTGGCCACCGGAATGCTGACGGCGATCACGCTCGCCGGAATCGGGGTGCTGGTGTTGCAGTGGGCGATGCCACGCCGGACAAGGGCTGCATGAAAGGACGGGAAAAAAGGTCTCCAAGGGC
>JBFILE010000668.1:0-1594 GCA_041599855.1 Thermoplasmatota archaeon | reverse complement strand
CCTGGCTTCGCTGGAGGCTGCATTGAGCATGCATGCGGAGGCCACGCGGGAACTGACCTTGGAGGGTTATCACCTGGCTTCCGCCAACTTTGACCTTGGCGATGAAGGGGTTATCGCGTCCATCGTAGCCGGCATCATGGATCGCATCGACGAGGGCTTGATGATGCAGGCAGCTTGGGTCATGCAAGCGGCGGTGGAATCCGCGATCGCTGATCTCGAGGAGGGGCGATCGCTTACCGTGGGTGGAGTGGGTTTCGAGGATCCGATGCTTCTGCTGAGGGTTGGGTCGACTGGGTATGACTACTACGCTCCCAGCCAATATTACGCATTATCCATTGACCCTTCAGGAAACGACCTCTACGAGAATCCGGCTGGCGGGGCCGCTGCCTACTACACGCCGCGCGGCATCCCCGCACCTCCCGATTACGTGAACCCGGTGATGGTGACGATTGACCTGGCGGGTGATGATGTGTATGAATCGAGGGGGTGGCTACCTTCGCCGGTTGCAATAGGCTCGGGAGCCATCGGGATCGGAATTCTCATCGACGTGGCCGGCGATGACCGCCATTACTCGAACAGCGTATCACAAGCATATGCAACAACGGGCGCCGTCGGCATCCTTGCCGCCTTGGCGGGGGGCGATTTCTACTGGTCAGACGCCCTCACGTGGGGTTCGACAGCCGCGGCGTTCGCTTTTCACTTTGATGCCGACGGCGACGATCGGTACCAAAGTCAAGGATCCTGCCTCGGCTGGGGCACATGCGGACGCCATTGGTGTCGCCTGGAATCAAGGAGGGCCGGACGCATACCATGTGGGCCCGTATTGCTTCGCCCACACGGTGAACGGATGCCTCAGTCCGGGTGAGGGTGCCGAACGTGACCCGCTTCCGCGACCGCGGGGGTGCTGAGGACCTGTACCCCGCGGGCCCAGGCGTCGCGAACAACTCCACTTGTCCCGTGAAGAAACTGGCATCAGTTGGGGGGTCGATGAGTAGCTGGCAAATGTCGACGGGCCCGCGGGAATGACGGCCATTCGGGATCATCGAGATCTCTGGGGCGGCGACACCGTGTGGCGCCAAGTACTCGGCTTCACAGCCGATGGCTCCGTCAACGATCGCACAGAACGCTCGGACGCGGCCGAATCAGGCGTCATCCTGGCCGACGCAACCGGACGCGTCACCCTCCAACGCATCACCGACGGCAGTCCGGCATGGTCCTTGCACCCGGGCGAGCCCACCGGCCGATTCACCGGTATCCTACAAGCCCCAAGGGGCGGGTTGTACGGCACGCACATCCTCGAATCCCGTGTCACATGGTCCGTGATGACCGTCGAAGGCCAACGCGAAGCCCGCGCCACCACCATCGGCACCTTCGATCAGACAGACCCGAAAGGGCATATCCCGCGGATCCCAGCCTACGATGCTGTGATCCGGGTGGGGGGTCGGGATGGGCGGTCAGTTTCCGGCGGCGGGTCCGCGGTTCAACCGCGAAATCCTCAACGGGGAACGCAACGTGGCCCGTCCGTGGCCCCACCCGCGCGCCACCCCACGAGTCGTGCCGTCTGAATTAAACGAGAGAACCGTATTCCCGGCCT
>JBFILE010000667.1:0-1595 GCA_041599855.1 Thermoplasmatota archaeon | reverse complement strand
CCGATCTTGGAGACCACCCCTCGGTGGATTTGGAATCTTGAATTGGCGGTCCGGCTTGCAATCTTCCCTACTAGCCGTACGGGAGCCGGCGTAACCGGGTGAGCCACGAAATCGCGCGGCTCGCGGAGGGTGGATGTGCCAGTTCGCGCCCGCACGAGCCCACCCTTTTCCTTGCCGCGGAAGGGGCGGCTCGACCGACTCCCGCTCGCCACCGGTTTCCGCCCTCTGAAGGTGACGGCGCCGAGGGCCGAGCCCCCCAATTTGACCCTCCGCTCTTGCCGTGCCCCTCCGAGGCGACACCTCAGTGTCGTTTTCTCCCAGCTGCCGCGGCCACGCCGGGCTCGTGCCTGCCCAAGCCGCAAGCTCACCCAACGAAAACGCGCCCGCCGGCTCCCCGCGAAGACAACTCCGCCAAGGCCCAGCCCCGGCGCCGCGCCAGCGTCGTCCACCCCGGTATCGATCCGTCCGATCAATCGTCCGAACTCGCGTTTTCCGGCGGACTCGCCGGCGCCGGAGCCCCCACGCGCCGATCCTTCGGCAGCGTGTTCCGCATGCGCCCGTCATCCCCGCGGAACCCGGTCCCGATGACGAGGGGCCCATGGCGCAGGGTCACGAACCCGGTGCGGCCTTTGAGGTGCAGGTCCTCGCCCGCGAGCCACGCATCCGCCACCGACGCATCGACCTCTTCCACATCCCGCAGCGCGGGAGCGAAACGCTCCGCACCGTCCACCGTGAGCCGCAGCCCACCGCTCTCCGGCGTCGCCACGTGGAGGCCGGCGCGCTTCACCCGGTCCTGCAGGTCATCCGCATCCACAAGCGGCGACCCGAAGTACAACCGCCGCTTCGACGTGTAGAAGCGGTACGCCTCCCCCTCGAAGCCGTAGTCGCGCGCCAGGATCGCGCGGAGACGCTTCTCCTCCTCCGGTTCCGGCGTCGACGCCTGCTTGTGGTTCGGGGGCCCGCGGAACCGGTCGTCCACGTTCCGCCGCATCGGTTCCGCCACGGGCGCCGCATCCTCCGGCTTCCGGAAACGGATGATGAAGAAATCGTGGAGGAGGCCGCCGTCCCGCACCACGCGCACACTGTGCCGCGCCACGTCCGGGTGCACGGGCTCGCCGTCCACCTCGTCCACGCCGCGCTGCTTCCCCGGCAGGTCCAGCACGGCCTCCTCGACCACGGCATCCGTGTCCTCCAGGAACCGGGAGCACACGCGCTCGTTCTCGATGGGCTCCATCGTACACGTGCTGTACACCACAACGCCGCCCGGCTTCGTCAAGTCGTACGCGCGCCGCAGGATCTTCGACTGCCGCGCCGCAAGACGCCGCGACGTGCGCAGCCCCCACCCGCGGATCGGGGACCGCGTCAACGTGTACGACCCCAAACCGGAACACGGGGCGTCCACGAGGACGCGATCAAAGCCGCCATCAAGGCCGCGGATCGACCGACCGTCCGCACACGAGATCAAGGCATTCGTGATCCCCCACCGCTGCAGGTTCCACGTGAGCCAATCCGTGCGCCCGATGTCCTTCTCGTTCGCCCAGAGGAGACCCTCATCCCGCATCATCTCCGCGATCTGGGTCGTCTTGCTGCCCGGG
>JBFILE010000666.1:0-1607 GCA_041599855.1 Thermoplasmatota archaeon | reverse complement strand
GCCCTCGAAGTGGGGGGACGGACGGCCCGGATGGCATGTGGAATGCACGGCCATGGCCTCCAAATTCCTGGGGCCCACCATCGACATCCACGGCGGCGGTCTCGACCTCATCTTCCCCCATCACGACTCGGAGCAGGCCATCGGGGAAACGTGGAGCGGCAAGACGTACACGCGGTACTTCGTCCACAACGGGTTCGTCACCCTCGATTCCACGAAGATGTCGAAGAGCCTCGGCAACGTGGTGCGCGTCCATGAACTCCTTGAGCAGCACGACGCGGAAGCACTCCGCGCGGTCCTCCTGAGCACCCATTACAGCGAGACGCTGGCGTACCGCGAGGACGCCATCACGAAGTGGGAGGAGCGCGTCGGCAGGTGGCGCGAGCACGCGGACGACCTTCGCGAGGCCGCTGCAACCGGCTCCGCCAACCCCGGTCGCGGCGACACCTCCGAGGCATCATTCCTCGCGACCATCGACCGTGCGGAATCCGCGTTCGATGATGCCGTCGGGAACGACTTCTCGTTCGAGGATGCGATCCCCGTCGGGGAAGCCCTGTTGAAGGATGCGGCGGCCCGTGCCTCGAACGGGACGTTGTCCGCCGAGGAGTCGCGCGCCGTGTGCGGCGCCCTCGCCCGCTTCGGCCGGGCGCTCGGTTTCCCCACGTGGGAGGGGCTGGGTCCCGTCGAAGGCTCCGCGTCATCCGGCACGCGCCGCCGGGATCACGCCGTCGATGACGCGCGCGAGGCACACGAGGGCCACGGCGAACGCGCCAAGAACGTATAGGAGGAACGCGGGCCCCGCGCCGGTGCCGAGGGTTTCGGCATCGAGGACGCTCCGTACGGCTGCGACGATGGCCGCGATCAGGTACGTCCCGGCCACGGTCATGGCGACGACGCCGAGTCCGTGGACCTCGTCCATGACGGCCATGGCCTCCCGGATGAAGAACGCGGCGAAGGCGAGCGCGGCGGCGCAGTGGGCGACCGCAGCGGCTGCTCCGCCGGCGCCTCCGCTCAGGAGTTGGATGAAGACGAAGGGCGCCGCCGCAGCTCCCGCCATGGTGGCGATGATACGTGAGGCGCGGCCGGGACCGCCCGGAACGACCGCAAGGACGACGGCACTTGCCGCAAGGATCGCCGCAGGCAGGATGGACGGGAGCGGAGCGGGAAGCATTCGCGTCTCCCATGGGTCGCGGGGTTCCGGGCATATTGCGTTCCGGTACAGGTGTGGAAGGGGTGTGCCAAGGGGGGTACGGCGCCCCTGGTCGCGGCGCGGGGAAGCGATCCACAAGGCAGGAGCGCAACCAACGAGGCCGCGCCCTTGAGGTCGGCAGGCGCCTGACGAATCCGCCTCGGATCGAGGCACATCACCCGCGGTCCACGTCGACCTGCACGCGACCGGTGACGCTCCCGGTCTCGTACGCGAGCCGGACCCGGAAACGGTCTTCCGGCACACATGCCATCGACGCGTCCAACGGAAGGATGAGGGGACTCGCGTGGTCGGGGCTGGGTCGCGCGACATGGCCGCCGCCCAGGTGGGTGACCGTCTCCACGATGACCGCGTTGGCCGTGCCGGCGTGTGCGGCCACCACATCAACGCCGGCATCCACCCG
>JBFILE010000665.1:0-1608 GCA_041599855.1 Thermoplasmatota archaeon | reverse complement strand
TCGCGTACCCGGACACGGGAACGATCCGGCATGAGATCGCGGACCTCATGCCCGTGTACCGCGGCATCGAGAAACTCGTGAAGGAAGGCGACCAACTCCAATGGGGGGGCCCGACATTGTACGTGGACGGCGTGTTCAACAAACCCGACGGCCGCGCCCGGTTCAGCCTCGTCCCCATCCCGGACACGCGCATCCCGGACGGCATGTTCCAGATGAGCACGCGCCGCGGGAAACAGTTCAACAGCATGGTGTTGAACACGCGCGACCCCCAAATGGGCGGGAAAGCGCGTGACGCCATCTTCATGAACGCCCGGGATGCGGACGCCCTCTCCCTCCGCGACGGCGCGCGCGTCCGCCTCCACAACGAGCACGGCGCCTTCACGGGCACCGTCATGATCGCGGACATCCCGCGCCGACACATCCAGATGTACTGGCCCGAAAGCAACGTCCTCATCGAGGCTTGTTACGACCGGGATTCCGGGGTGCCGGATTATAATGCGTTCGTGCGGGTCGAGGCGGTGTAACGGGGTGAAAGGTCCGAGTCGCACGAGGCCGGGGTTGCAACTCGACGAGGCCGCAATCGGCCATTCTTGATGGCGTAGAGATTTCTGTTCGCGTCATCCGACTCGCCAATCTCGAGTCCACCACCAACCTTCTAGATTATTCTACTCGTACGACATTAGTGGAAAACGCCCGATACTTTATGCCTATGGACATCATCCGGCGATTTCGATGATGTCCTCGATTTCTTCGAACCGGTTCAACATCGGCGCGCTAAGTGTTCTCCTCGTCCTCGCAATGTTGCCGGGGCATGTGTTCGCGCAAAGCGATTCAGGGGTGACCGATACTGGTCGTGCCGAGAGGTGAAGACCGAGTTATGGGCGGGGACTTCGTCAGCGCAAGCGCAATCGAAATCGCGGGAACTCTGCGTCTGACCGGGCCTTCCCCGATCATCCGCGCTTCCATGATTCTCATCCGTGAGGGTGGGGCGATTATCGCGGCGAGCGGCTCCCCCGGCGCCTCGGCAATCGGAGCGCAGGCTCAGGGCGCGCTGGGGTCTCCCGGGACTTCCGTCCGAATCGCGGCGGACACGCTAATCATCGAAACCGGCGCCCTCCTTGAATCCGGTTCGGGTGGCGCGGGAGGTTCCGCGTTTGGCTTTTCGACGGCCACCGGCGGCGCGGGGGGTAATGGGGGCGATATCCTGATTGACGCTCGGAACTGGATCATCTCGGGGAGATATGTGCCCGGCCGCGGAGGCGACGGCGGCCACGCAATCGCAAACCGCGATCCGTTGAGTTCCGCGAGCGGCGGCGATGGCGGTCGCTCGGGAATCGTCATCGTGAATGGGTTGCTTCAATTCACAAATCTCGGGACGAATGTGGCGCCCGCGACCGCGAGCGCCTGCCGCATGCCCGTCGACTGTGACTTATCCTCACTTGAGATTCTCCAGTTTGGTCCGCAGACCTCCGGGTTTCCTGGGTGCAATGGGGTGAGTCAGGGCGCCGACGGTGCCAATAATCTGGCCGGGCAAGGCGGTGACGGTGGGGACGCGTGCACGGCGGAAGAAGGCGGTCCGGGAGTGAATGGGCCAAACGGCAACAGCGG
>JBFILE010000664.1:0-1609 GCA_041599855.1 Thermoplasmatota archaeon | reverse complement strand
TTGCCGATCAGAACGGCTTCCGACTTGAGGACGGTTTCAATCGCGGTCAAGCCGTTGAGCTTGAGAGTGCTGCCGGTGGAGACCAAATCGCAGATGGCGTCGGCCACGTCCAGGCTGGGAGCGATTTCCACGGAGCCGCTGATTTCTATGATGCGGGCGCCGATTCCGCGCTGTTCAAGAAACCGGCCCAGAGTGCGCGGGTAGGAGGTGGCGATTCTCTTGCCCTGGAGGTCGTAGACGGAACTGCTGGCCCGGTCTTGAGGGACGGCTACCGTCAGAGTGCAGGCCCCGAAGCCGAGGAAGTCCCGATGCATGCGGTACCGGATCGATGCGAGGCCTTTCGGGTCGAGGGCGACGCCGTAGTCCGCGAGGACGTCGTCGAGGGCGCGCTCAAGGAATGCCTGTTTGCCGTCCGCCGCGACCGTTTCGAGGTCCACGTCCAGCGTCCGCACGAATGCGTTGCGGACGAATGCCAGCATGGCGGCTTCCCGCTCATCCAGCACGGGCTCGTTGACCGTGTACGTGACCTGCCCCGTGGCAGCATCCTCGACGATGCGCGCGACGGCGCGTCCCGGCACGAGGATCCGGGTCTCAAGGACGCGGCTGCCCTCGGCCACGGGAGGGAGGGGGTTGTCAAGGAGATCGATGTCGGTGTCGACGGCGGCGGTTGCCGGGCGCGCGCCCCGGTTCCGGATCGCCGCAATGGCGCCCCGCAGGCGGTCGCCGAACGGGATCCGGACCTTGGGGGCGGCGGCCGGGGCAGCGGCTTGCGACGTGGCAGGAGGCGCCGCGGGGGACGTGGCCGGAGGGGCCGATCCCGGCGTTCCGGGGTGGGCCCTTGAAGCGGATTTTGCTGCGGCGTCCGGGGGGGACGCGTCCGCGTCCGCCACGATCGCGAGGTCGGCCAGGCGATCCCGGTCATCGGACCCGATGGGGTCGGCCCCGTAGTCGTCCGGCAGGATGTCTTCGTGCAGCGGATCGGAAGGTGCGGCCTGGCCCGGTTCCAGCTTCCTTCGGGGTCGTGGGCTCGTCACCTTGCGTTCACCTCCGCCGTGGCACGGTCTGGTCGTCGCTTCGACGAGTGGATGTATTTAACACCCTCCGGAGGTCCACATGCGCGCCCCGGAATGGAAAAGGGACGTGCGATCAACCTTTATCTACGGGTGCCGGGAGACCGGGAGGTATCGTGACGGACACCCATGTTGCCGTGGCGCGCGCCGTGCGCCCGCGGCACCGCCGCATCCTTGGTGATGCCGCGGTGACGGAGGTCATCGGAACCGTGCTCCTCACAGGGGTCACCGTGGGCCTTGTCGCGATCTTCGGCTTGGCCATCCTCTCCGCCGCCGGCGGGGAAGCGTCGTCTCCGACGGCCGCATTCCGCCTCGCCGGAGATGTGGGCGCGGGGCAGGTCGATGTGACCCACCTCAGCGGCTCCGTCCTCTCCCTGTCCGGCGTCACTGTCGGCATCGTCGTGGACGATGGCGGGGCCCTTGTCGCAGAGGCCGTCCCGGACACGGCGTACACGGTGATCGGGAATGATCCCGGGCGTCTTGGACCCGGGGACGTCCTGCGCATGGATGTCCCGGTCGCCGCCGTTCCCCTCGCAGGT
>JBFILE010000663.1:0-1617 GCA_041599855.1 Thermoplasmatota archaeon | reverse complement strand
GGTGCCGGCGCAGGCACCGGTACGGGGTGAAGAACGTGGTGGAGGAGTTGCGCCCGTTGCTGCGGGAGCGGGACGGGGTTGGGTTCGTGCGGTTGGTGTGCGCGGTGCGTCGTTTGTTGGCGCATGAGCAGGTGGGGCGGGATGTGTTGTTGTCGGGGGCGGTGGCGCATGAACTTGGCGCGGGACCGTTCGACTATCTGCGGAAGGTGGCGGTGACGGTGGATGCGGTTGAGCGCGAAACGGTGGCGGCATGAGCGAGCTTCCCACGCTGACCGACGAGCAGATCGACGATGTGCTCGTCCGCGTGCATGGCTACCTCGCACACGACGAGGTAGACCGTTGTTCCGACGAGTGGCGCGACATGCGCCGCGCGTTTCCCGCACCCGCACCACCCAGGCCGGAGCCGCTGCGAGGGTCCTGCGGCGATGTGGAGGCTGGGTTGACGGGCGTGCGCGTGTACGTGGATGCTGGCGTGCTGCACGCGGCGGAGGCTCGGGAGGTCGCGGCGAAGCTCGTTGAGTGCGCGGAGTGGGTTGAGCGGTATGGGAAGGCGGGTGCGAGCGCAAGTACGCATACCGTCGCGTCGCCCCCGGACTCGTCATCCAACCCGGCAACGACGGACAGACCGTGTTCGTGATCGCCCGGTACGTGGACGGCCCGTCATATGGCCTTGACGATGAACCGCGAGACTTCACGGCGTGGGGCTGGGGACGTCCTCCGGCCGACGCGATGGAGGCGATCTTCGCGATGAGCGATCCCGAGATGGCGATAGCTCGCTTGTACGAGTGGGGTGCGGATAACCGTTGGCCGCGTCATCGCACGATGCGCGAGGCGATCGACGCTGCGCTCGCTTCTGAGGAGGGTATGTGATGAGCGAGTGCATCTTCTACAAAGCCGTGCGCCCGGACGGAACCGACTTCCGTACCGGCACGATCCGGTACGAGGTCGGCCAGACCGTCACCCCCGCCCCGACCGACCTGCCCGCCCGGATCTGCGGTCCCGGCATGTTGCACGCCGCGACGGTGCCCGCCATGACCCTCGTCAGCGGCTCCTGGCCGTGCCGTCTGTTCGAAGTGACCGGCACGCCGGTCGCGGGACTGGACGATGAGCACCCGCACAAGGCGGGGTTCCGGTCATTGATCGTTGTGCGGGAGGTTGAGGCGTGGCAGGCGCTCGGCCGGAACGGACGGGAGGTCGCCGCGCTGATCGATCGGGCGGGCAGGCTGACGAGCGACGAGACACGACGACTCGCTGCGGCGCGGGTTGCGGCGCGGGTTGCGGCGCAGGAGGCGGCGCGGGAGGCGGCGCGGGTTGCGGCGCGGGATGCGGCGCGGGATGCGGCGTGGGCTGCGGCGCAGGCTGCGGCGTGGGATGCGGCGTGGGCTGCGGCGTGGGCTGCGGCGACTGCGCTTGTCGTGCGCGACCTGATCACCCCGGAGCAGTTCGACGTGTTGTATGGGCCGTGGGCGTCCGTGATCGAGGCGGGTGCGTGATGCCTCGTCATATTGGGGTGCCGCGTGGCTCCATGTTTCGCGCGGTCGTCGGCGTGACGCCTGTCCTCGTGGTCGGTGGCGTGGCGTATGAGGAGGTCCTCGTGTGTGGGCACAGGGGGCGGGT
>JBFILE010000662.1:0-1618 GCA_041599855.1 Thermoplasmatota archaeon | reverse complement strand
TCGGGATCGGCTGATCCAGATCGATCTCGGGCAGGTAACGGCGAAGGGCCTTCATGGCGCCTTCCTTCGCAAGGGCCGCAAGGTCCGCTCCCACGAATCCGTGGGTGTTGTCGGCGAGGAAGTCGATGTCGAAGTCGTCCGTGAGCGGCATGGACCGCGTGTGGATCTGGAGGACCTCCTTGCGGCCTTCCCGGCTCGGGACACCGATCTCGATCTCACGGTCGAAGCGACCGGGGCGACGGAGGGCGGGGTCCACGGCATCCACGCGGTTCGTCGCCGCAATGACGATGACCTTGCCACGGGACTTGAGCCCATCCATCAGGGTGAGGAGCTGGGCCACGACGCGGCGCTCGACCTCGCCCTGGGTCTCTTCGCGCTTGGACGCGATCGAGTCGATCTCGTCCACGAAGATGATGGCGGGAGCGTTCTGCTCGGCTTCCTCGAAGACCTCGCGGAGGCGGGCTTCGGATTCGCCGTAGAACTTGCTCATGATCTCCGGGCCCTGGATGGAATAGAAGTTCGCGCCCGATTCATTGGCCACGGCCTTCGCGATGAGGGTCTTGCCGGTACCCGGCGGGCCCTGGAGGAGCACACCCTTCGGCGGGTCGATGCCGAGGCGGTCGAAGAGTTCGGGGTGCTTGAGGGGCAGCTCGATCATCTCACGGACCTTCGTGAGTTCGCCCTTGAGGCCACCCACGTCCTCGTAGGTGATCTTCGGGGCGTGGAGGTCGCTCTCGGAGACGGCTTCCTCGCGGATGTGGACATCCGTCTGCTCCGTGATCTGGACGATGCCGCCTGGGGTCACGTCCACGACGATGAACGGGAGGGCGCGACCGATGAGGGCGATGCCGGGGACGATGACGGTGTCCCCCTTCGTGACCGGGCGCTTGAACAGGCCACGCTTCACGACGCCTTCGATGCCGCTCCCGAACTGGAGCTTCTGGCCTTCCTCGATCACGGGCGCGAGGGTGATGCGCGTGGACGGGCTCACATCCACCTTGCGGATGCGGACCTTGTCACCGACCCCGATCCCTGCGTTGTCGCGGATGAGCCCATCCATGCGGATGATGCTCTTCCCCTCGTCGTCCGGGTGCGCCCGCCATACGATGGCGGCCGTGGACTTCTTGCCGATGATCTCGACGACGTCGCCGACCGTGAGATTCAGGTCCAAGCGCGTCGCCGCGTCCACTCGGACGCGGCCCTTGGCCACGTCCTCCTGGACTGCTTCGGCAACCTTTAGCGTGATTTCCTTCGCCATGATGACACCGGATGAATGGAAATGTCAACGATGGGCCCGAGTCCCCGGCCGCCGGGGGTTGTCCTGCCAACTGGGCCACTATCGATGAGCGGCCTCCCAAACCCCAGTCTTCATTTTAACTGTTATGCCTTCGGCCCAGCGGAACCCGGCGGCCGGCAAGGCGTCGGTTGGCGGCCCCGGTCACCATGGCATGGCGCCTCGACGGGGAGGGCCCTGGGGGGGCCAGGTCAACGAGAGTTGCGGGCCGCAAGGGTGGGGGGGCAGGTGCCAGCGTAACGGATTTCTGCGGGCTGCAAGGGGTGGGCATGACAGTTGGAGCTCCCACCCGCCCACGCCCGGCGCGCCTTCGGCGCGACCTGC
>JBFILE010000661.1:0-1625 GCA_041599855.1 Thermoplasmatota archaeon | reverse complement strand
GCTGCCCTCGCTGGTCCCTGTCCTCGACGGCTTCGCCGCCTGCGGCGCAGGTGGCGGGGTGGGGTGCAGGTCGCGCCGGAGGCGCGCCGGGGGTGGGCTGGTGGGGGCCCCAACGGTCTCACCCGCCCCTCGCGACCCGCGCGATCCCGTTAAGTTGGCACCCCCGGGGCCCCCCTGCGGCCCGGAAGCCGGGGCCGCGGCAGGGCTTGGTCCGGGGGGCCGCCGCACGCGGGAATGTCGATGCCGGGCTGTATACGGCAGCGCGCGGTCGCGGAACTTGGCCCCTACTTCGCCCGGCCGTTTCCTGCGTCCCGTTCGACGGCGTCCTTCAGTCGCGTCCGGTCCTTCACGGTCAATTGGATGCCGGGGCGGATCCTGGCGCGGAGGCCGGGGTCGGCATGGTTCACGCGGAGCCAGTCGGGGATCTGTTCCTTTCCGGGGCTTCCGATGTACGTGGCGCCGGCCTTCTCGATGATGGCGCTGAACTGGTCGATGGTGCCTTCTTCCTTGTGGCGGTCGTAGCGGAGACCGTTCATGAGGCAGTCCATGTGGTATTTGCGGACGGAGTCCTGGGCGAGGCGGCGGTAGAGGACGCGGAGGGCGGTGAAGTGGGCTTCCGCGAATACGGTTCCTTCGGTTTCGGTGGCGGAGCGGTAGATGGTGGTTGTGATGTCGCTGACCATGCGGAGGAGGCCTTCGTTGCTTTTGCCGCCGACGGGTTTGTGCTTGTGGGAGTAGACGCCGAGGTCGGTTTGTGCGATGCGTTTGAGGCTGGCGTTCCGGTAGACTTCGCTGAGGATGCCGATCTCGAGGCCCCAGTCGGTGGGGACGCGGATGGTTTCGGCGAGGTCGCTGGTCATGGCCATTTCGCCGCTGAGCGGGTACCGGAAGCTGCGGAGGTAGCGGACGAATTCGCTGCGGTGTTCGAAGACTTCCTCCATGGCGTCGAGGAGGGGCCATACGTAGAGGCGGACGACGCGGCCGAACATCTTGTCGCCGGTGATGCGGGCGTAGTAGCCTTTGACGAAGCTGAAGTCGGCGTCCGGGACCATGAGGGGGAGGAGGAGGCGGACGGGGACGTGGGCGTCGTAGGTTTCGACGTCGCCGTCGTGGAGGACGACGCCGTAGTGGTCGCGGGAGGCGACGCCCATGCCGAGCCAGACGGCGAGGCCTTTCCCGCTCATCTTCGTGAGGTCGAGGCCGCGGCCCTTGAGGGATTCGAGTTCTTCGCGGACGTGGGGGCTTTCGCACCAGAGGACGGTGGTTTTCACGGGCAGGTTGGCGAAGAACTGGCAGGCGTGCTCGTATTCCTCCTGGTTGTCGCATGTGAGCGCGACCACGACTTCGCCGAGGATGTCGTCCATGGTGAGGAGGTGGGAACGGATGAGGCGCATGGGGGGCCGGGAGAGTTCGGAGTAGACGATGGGGAGGACGAGTGCGCTCGATCGCTCGCGGCTTGCGTCGGCGAGGAGTTTGCGGGAGAGGCCCTGGTCTTGTCCGAGGTCGTGGATGCTTGTGATCCCTTGTTGGTAGAAATCCATTGACGTCGAGCTTCTATCGACTCTTGCCATAAGATGTTGACGACTCGGCGGGTTTTCGTCTGGCGGGCGGGCGGGCGTCGTCGT
>JBFILE010000660.1:0-1630 GCA_041599855.1 Thermoplasmatota archaeon | reverse complement strand
CAGGCGTGCGAGGACCCGGAGCACCCGAACGTGTACTTCCTCGGCGGCGCAAAGCCGGAGGATTCCATCGCCGTCATGCGCCACAATTTCGAGCGCGACGTCCTCGACACGGCGCTCCTCGGCGGCCTCGTCGGCGAACTCGTCCTCGTGGCCAGGGGCCGCGACCTCGGGAAACCCACCAGGGAGTTCCTGAAGAAGAAGGGCATCCTGAACCTGCTCCCCGAAGCCGAGGCGCTCCTCGAGGAGTACGATCCGTACATCATGACGCCGTCCGACCTCGCGGTGAAGAACGGCCACGGCGAGCGGGAGGTCTTCGACCTGGACGATTTCCCGAAGAACTACATGGTCCTCGACATCGGGGACCACACGATCGCGGAGTACCGGAAGATCATCTTCGGCGCCAAGAGCCTCATGATGAACGGCCCGGCCGGCCTCTACGAGGAGAAACCGTTCGACAAGGGAACCGAAGCCATGTTGAAGGCGTTCCGGCGATCCCCCGGATTCAGCCTCCTTGGCGGCGGCCACACGACCACTGCCCTCCACGAGTTCGGCATGACGTTCGACGAGTTCGGGTACGTGTCCCTTGCGGGAGGCGCGCTCATGGCCTACATCACGGGCAAGACCCTGCCCGGCGTCGAAGCACTCCACCGCAGCCGCGAACGGTTCGCGGACTCCGCCATCGTCATCGCCTGATCCAACGGAGCGGAGCGGAACCGGGCGGAACGATGGCAGGACCGAACGCGCGACCGCGGTCCTGCTCGCGGAACCGATGCCGACGGCGGTGGCGTGCCGCGGCCGAGGGCCCCGGGATGCGCAACCATACGTCACGCTACCGGGACCGCGCGGGCCACCCGGGCTCGTGGCCCCCGGACGCAACGAGCCATGCGCACCCTCACGGATGGGGCATCTCCATGCTCGTGGGGTCCTTCTCCGGCCCCTCGGCATCGAGGCCGCGCTCCGCAAGGAGCATGTCGAGCTTCCCCTCGATCCGCGACAGGGACTGCTCCACGTGGCGGAGCCGGTCGTTCGCGCGCACCTGGGCGAGGACGCTCGCAGCGGCCTTCGCGACATCGGTGAACGGCAAACTGCGGTTGGGCAGGAGATGCCGGTTCTTGAGGCGGCCAAGCACCTGGCCCCACGTGTCCACCGTGTGGCCGAGAGCCTCCGCGGCATCCTTGGGTGTGCGTGCCTCGGAGAGCACAGCGAGGGCTTCCCGGTCCTCGTCGTGGACCGAATCCGGCGCCCGGAGGAAGCCGAACCGCTCGAACGTCTCTTCAAGGGCACCGCGAACGATGATCTCCAGTTCCTCGGGTTCGACCAGGGGATAAAATGTCGCGACCTCAAGGACGGCCACGCCGAGGCGGTCCGCCGCGAGGCGCGCCTCAGCCGCGAGTGTCTTGCAGATGAGGACCGGTTCCCGATCGACGAGGTGCGCGTTCGCATACGCCTGCCGGATGGCCTGCACGTCACCGCTGCCGGCCTTCACTTCCACGGCGTACCTGGTGCCATCACGGGTGGCCAGGAAATCGATCTCCGCAATCTTTCCGTCCCCTTCCGAGACCACGTGGTGGGAGGCTTCGATGTCGAACCCGCGGACGCGCAACAGTTCCTCGCCGATCCGCTCCGCACT
>JBFILE010000659.1:0-1638 GCA_041599855.1 Thermoplasmatota archaeon | reverse complement strand
GCAGCTGCACCTCGCCCGGCACGAACCTCGTGTGAGGCAAACCCCCGTCCGGGAGCTGCATGCAGCTCCCGGACGGGGGTTTGCCTCACACGAGGTTCGTGCCGGGCGAGGTGCAGCTGCTGGAAACGCCGCCGCCGCTCGCCGAGGCGGACGCGTCACCGGCGCCGCTCGCGTAGGACATGGTGGGGGTATGGTACGCACTCGCACCTGAGGACATCGAGGCGGACGTGGACGGATTCGCTCCGGACGCGCCGGCATAGGCGTACGAATCGCCTTCACATTCGGTTTCCGCGCTGCCGGCTCCGATTGCGATGGCGTCGGTGGCGGGAAACAGCGCGAGGCTGAGGAATGCGAGCACGGTCATGACATGGAACTTCTTCAACATGGGATCATCTCGTTCGCCCACGGCATCCGCGGGTGACAGGATCCGGGAAGCACGGGAACGACATCTGCTCGTGGGTCCGTTCCTTTCCATGATTAGGTCGTTGGGGCTCGATCGTTTGGGTGGAATCCTGTGGTGGCAGACACTGCCCGTGGATTCGGCGTGCAGCAGATGCCGTCCAGCGCAGGGCGGTGGCCCGCGCTGATCCGACCGTGAACGCCGTGGCAACGATTCGGCCGGCCTTCAATCGCCGAACTTGCCGGGGCTTGCGACAAATTCCGCCTTGCAGGTGGGGCAACAGAAGTAGAACGTATTGCCGCCGTGTTCGAGGGTCTCGGCGCCGAGACTCTCCGCTTCCTCGACCGTGAACTCCATGCCGCAGACGGGGTCGGTGGGCATGGACGGTGGACTGCGCCACCGGCTCATAACGGCGCCGATCAAGGGCCCCGCAGGATTGCCGCGTGGAATTCGAATCCGGGCACGTCGCACATGCCACGATTGCAACGCATTCGTCGCGATCACGCTTCCATCCGCGGCGACCGCCCCGGCCCCTTCGCCGCCGGCGGCGCCTTCGGGTACGCCCCGCACCGGTAGCAGAATGTGGCGCCCTCGTGCATGCCGCCGCCGCACTCCATGCAGCGGCCCGTCGGCTCCGACTGGATCAGGCCCTGCGGAGCGCCGGTTTCACGGGCGAGCCAGAGGAGGACGAGGGGCGACAACGTTGCGAAGAGACTCGTCGCAAGCAGGATCGTGAGGAGTCCACCGTCCACGACCGTGACCACAGTGCCCTGCACCTGCGCAGGCGTGACCAAGGGGTGGGAGCCGCCTTCCGGGCTCTGCAGCGTCGACATCGAAGCGTCGTGCTTCACGAGCCAGCCGTCCGTCGTGCCCAGCCAAGGACCAAGGGTCACGTTCATGTCCCGGTACACGAGGAGCGTGCCCCCGTCCATCACAGGCACCGCGAGGATGGTGGCATTCGTCGCATTGAACACGCCGATCGCGGGCACATCATACGTGCCCCACGTCTCATTGTACTCGACGAACGCGACCGCGCGACCCATGCGCTGCTCCCCCGTGGTCGCATTCGCCGTCCACAGGAGCACCGCGCCGGGAGCACCCATGCTCTCCGAGGAACCCGGCGTCACGACCGTCGTCAAGCTCGCCGCCGCAGGAGGCGTCGCAATGATGAGCCGCGGAGACGACGGGTGATCCCCGCCGCCCATGAGCGCCACACCGACCGGCGCCTCCACCGACTG
>JBFILE010000658.1:0-1641 GCA_041599855.1 Thermoplasmatota archaeon | reverse complement strand
TCACCCCGATGGACGACGCGCGATCGAAGACGACCGTGTGGTTCGCAACCTGCCCGGGCGCGGGGCCACGGATGGGTGCCTCGATGCCGGGGTTGTCGCTGCGGGGGTAGAGGTCGCCGCGGATCGATGGCGCGTCCATCCGGATCGTGTAATTGCGTTCCACGGTGTCGCGGAAGAACGCCACACCCGATTCGTCCGCCTTCTGGACGCTCTTCGAGGGTGCGTTCGTGAAATCCCCGCACGATCGGAGGGTCACGATCGTGCCTGGCACCGGGACTCCTTCGTCGTCCACGACGCGGATCCGGATCCCGGCAGCGGTGCCCGTGAGACGGTACACGTCGTCCGATCCCTCGGCCGTCACCGTGACCGGCGTGGTCAGCCCGGCGAGCGGGGGTGCTGCGTGGTTTCCGGTGATGTCGCCCTCGTACCAGGGGCGGATCGTGAGCGTGTAGTTGCCGAGCGGCACGGCCGGGATCTCGAATGTCCCTTCCACGTCGCTCATGGTCGAGAACCGGGAGGCGCCCCAGACCGTTCCGCCACCCGGCAATGATTCCGACGAGGTCAGCGTGACCGTTGCGAAAGCGAGCGTCCGATCGTCGCCGTCGACGACGCTGCCGCGGACCGGGGCCGTTGTTGGCGCGCCGATCGTCAGCATCGCCGAGCCGATGGGCATGCGGCCCGTGAGCGGACTCGTGAACACGAGTTGGTAGGTGCGCGTGCCTTCCCCGCCGATGATGGCCCGAGGGAGGGTCCAAGTCATGGTTTCGCCGGCTTCCAGGCGAAGGGGCCGGGTGGAAAGGGTGGTTCCGTTCACGACGAGGGCGAGGGACCCTTCGGGATTCCAATCGTCGGATGCCGTGACGGTGGCCACAAGGGTCTCCGAGCCGGCGCCCGTTTCGTCATCGGTCACGATGGCGAGCGCGTGGGTGAACGTGCCCACGGCGGGAGCCGGAACCGTGAACGAGACGCTCGCGGAGACGGTGGACGTGGTGCCGTCCGAGACGCGGGCGCGCACGGTGTGCGCCCCGCTCCCAAGGTACCCGTGGAACGTGTACGTCCACGGGCTTTCCGTGCCGACGGTGCGCCACGGTCCGTCATCGAACCGGACGTCCACGGACCCGGTCGTGCCGGGCGGCGTCCACGCCGTTCCCGTCACCTTGCCGGACGTCCAGTTCTCGCCGCCGACGGGACTTGTGATTGCAATCGTGGGGGCGTTCGAGACCAGGATGGTGCGACTTCCCGAAAGGAAGGTTCCGGCACTGCTCGTGTACCTTGCAGTAAGGGTGTGTTCGCCATTGGCCAGGCTCTTCGTGTCCAGGGCGAACGACCACGGGCTGATGCCGGATGCCGTCTGCCATGAGCCGGAATCCACGCTCACTGCGACCTGCCCGCCGGACCCGCTGGGATGGCTCACTGATCCGGTCACGCTTGCGACGCCGGACACGGTGGCCTCGGGCGCGGGCGCGGAAATCGCGATGCTGGGGGTCGCGGGCGGGGGTGGCGGAGGGGCGGGCGCAACCACGCGCACAACACCCTGCCACTTGGATTCGCCGGGTTCGTACAGGTTCCGGAACGGGTAGTTCCCCGCGTTCGGGAAGGTGACGGTGTGCGTTTCACCGTAATCGAGGTAGGCGCTGTCCG
>JBFILE010000657.1:0-1644 GCA_041599855.1 Thermoplasmatota archaeon | reverse complement strand
TTTTCCGCGTCGAAATGGGCGGCTAGCGAAACCTGCGCCGCGCCGCGCGCAGGACGGGGGAACGCTCCAGACTTCCCGAGATCCCATTCCCGTGCCATCGACCCTGTTGCCTCAAAACTAAAGGACACCGAAGGGTAGTCTGATCAGGCGGCTTTCGGGGCGTCCGTGGCGTTCTTTGGGTTGGGTTGTTCGTGGTTGGTTTTCAGGGGGGGCTTCCTCGCGGGTTTCCGTTTTTGCGGGGCCTTCGGAGCGTAGCGGAGAAGGCCCCGCAAAAACGGCGCCGCCACCCCCTCCCAGTCGGTTTCGCCCTCACTTTGGGCGAGGTTGAGGGCCGCGTCCAGCTTCCAGATCGTCGCCATGCGCGCCTCGATCCAATCCTTCAGCTCGAAGGGGTCGTGGACGTCCCGCCATGTCCGGAGCGAGTCGGCCGCCGCGTTCTCGCCGCCGCCTTCCCGGTATGCGATGAGCCGGTCGCAAGGGGTTTGGGGCACCTTCTCGTGCCTGCGCACCGTCTTGCTCCCGACACGCTTCTTCTCCGTCTGCTTGAAGGTCGTCGTGAAGGCGTTGCGCCAGATGCTCCAGGCCTCCATCAGCTCCGTGACCGGTGCCACGAGGAGATCGTGCCCGAGCCGCCCGAAGCCCAGCAACTGCCTCACGTGGGTCGAGTTCTTCTGCTCGACGTGGGCCTGGTCGTTCTTGTGGTAGGGCCTCGAACGGGTCATCTCCACGGGCCTCCCGCGACCCCTGAAGTGCCGGTGGAGATGGTGGTTCAAGAACTCCCCCCCGTTGTCGGTATCAACCCCGAGAAGGGCGAAGGGAAGCTCCGCCTCGATCCCGGCGAAGGCGGAGCAAATCCCGTGCTGGCCGCGGTTCCAGGTCGCGCGCACTTCCGTCCAACCGCTGAAGATGTCGGTGGCCGTCAGGCTCCAGAGGAAGTTTCCGCCCATGTCCCCGCCGCAGTGGGCGACGGTGTCGGCCTCGATCCATCCGGGCTCCCTCGCGTCCCAGCACTCGGCCCTCACCGGGACGAGCGCCTTGATCGCCGCGTGGGCTTTCGGCGTCCGCCGGTTGACGATCCCCGCTCCGATTTTCCGCGGCGCGAGCACCCGGTCGATCTGCGCGCCGCTGATGGAGAGCACCCCGTCGCGGATCCTTGCCGGGAGCGTTCCGTAGCGCCTCTCGTAGAACGGCAGCCACGTTCCGACCATCGGTTTGAGACGCTTGCCGCAGGGCTGCTCGGAGTGCTTCCAGATCTCGTGGAGCACACCCGCCACCTCCGCTCCGTAGATCGGCGGTCGCCCGCCCCGGGACGGGATGCACCCCGCCCCGCCCGATCCTCCGGGAGGCCCGCGCCGCCCGGAGAGCAATTTGGTGGCATACTTGCGCTCGTGCCCGGTGACCAGGCAGAACTCGTCGAGGAGGCTGCTCCTGGCGGGCTTGCCGCTGTAGCGCCGATAGCGGCAGCGCATCTTTTCAAGGTATTCGTCGCGGGTGGATCGGCTCATGGTTCGTGCCATTGGCCACGGTGTCCTCGGTTATGAGGCAATGGGACTCAAGCCGCTTCTCAACATTCGTCTCCTCGGCGTCCATAATTATGAGGCAACGCGCACTCGGCTATCTCGGCCGTTTCGGCCTTGCCGACGC
>JBFILE010000656.1:0-1644 GCA_041599855.1 Thermoplasmatota archaeon | reverse complement strand
GGTCCCCGGCGGAAGAGCAGGCTCCTCAGGAGGATGAGCACGGGGAAGATCTCCAGTCGGCCCGCCCACATGCTGAAGATGAGCACGAACTTGAGCGGCGTCGGATTCGAGGGGCCCACGATGCCCGTGGAGATGCCGTTGTTGCCCTGTATGCTCGCGGTTTCGAGGATCGCGTCACCAAGGGTGAATCCGGGCTGCATGTAGTGGAGGATCACGAACAGGGTGAGGAAGAGGCCGATCACCCAGAGGAATGTGACGAAGGCGGCCTCCGCGAGTTCGCGGTTCGCCTCGTTGTTCAGGAGGCGGGACGGGCCGTACCGGAATGCGGTCACGGCGCCCTGGGGCAGGTTCACACGCTCGATCTTCCACGCGACGCCTTTCGTCAGCAACGCCACGCGGAAGAGTTTGATGCCGCCGGCCGTGCTCCCCGCGCACGCACCCGACACCATGGCGAATGCGAGCACGAGTTTCGCGGCATCCGGCCACTCCCGCGGATTCACCGTCTGATAGCCGGTCGTCGTGAGCGCACTCACCCACTGGAACGCGGTGACCCGCAGCGTCTCCTGCCACGTGCCGTACGTGGACCCGAGGGCGAAGTACAACGCGATCCCCCCGAGGACGAGTCCCGTCGCGAGGTACCGCACCTGGAGGTCCTCGAAGAACAGACGCACGCGGCCACGCAATAGCTGGTAGTGGGCCACGAACGCGATGGCGCCCATGATCATGGGCACGAACAGCACCATCTCGATCCATGGACTCGTGAATCCGGCCACCGAATTGTCGAACGTGCTGAAGCCGCCCGTCGCGGTGGCGGTCAGCCCATGATTCGCAGCGAGGAACGGGGACGCGCCCGCCATGAGGAGGATGATGATCGCGGCGATCGTCAGCAGCACATAGATGCCCCAGATGGTGCGCACCGTGCTGATGACGTTCGGCCGGATCTTGTCCTCACGACCCTCCGAATTGTACAGGGTGTACGAGCCCACACCGGGGCGGCTCAGGATGAACAGGGTGAGGACGATGACACCCACGCCGCCGAACCACTGGATCAGGCTCCGCCACCAGATCAGGGTCGACGGCAGCGTGGACGCCTTGGTCATGGTGAAACCCGCCCCCGTCCATCCACTCATGGTCTCGAAGAACGCATCAAGGCCCGGCAGGACCCCGAGGATCACGAACGGCAGGGCGGTTACGGCGGGGATCACAATCCATCCGAGGGCGGCAATCACCATCGCATGGCGCTGACGAGGCTCCCGCTCCACACGGATGCGGCTCAGCGGGTACCCGAGCCCGAAGGCAATGGCCGCTGTGATGATCATGGCGAAAAAGCCGTCCCATTCCCGGTGGGACGCGCTGAACGGGAGGACGAGGACCGCAACGAAACCCGCGATGAGGAGAAGGTTCCCCACGTCACGGATGACGATGCGGTGGCCCTGGGTCACGGCTCATCCCCCGAACACGCGGACGAGTTCATCGATGCGACGGCCGCGGGCAAGCAATGTCACCACGTCACCGTCCCGGAACATGGTTTCGCCACGCGGGATGATGAACTTGCCTCCGCGTTCGATGGCGGCCACGAGGACGTCCTCCGGGAGTTCGACGCTCGCGAGGGCGGTCCCCGTGATGGTGGACCCGCGGGCCACG
>JBFILE010000655.1:0-1646 GCA_041599855.1 Thermoplasmatota archaeon | reverse complement strand
TGCTCCGGTGGATCGAACCGGTCCGTGGTGATGCCGTATCGCGACCGGAGGAGTCGCGCAACGGTTAACCCGCCCGCCGCCCGTCGGCCGCGCATGCGTGATGTCTCGCACATGCGAACCGCTGCCGTGACCGCGACCATGTTCCTCGCCCTTGCGGCAGGCCTTCCCGTCGCCGACGCCACCCACGGCGACCATCTCCCCCTGATCGACAACCAAGCCTATGATCGCGGCTACTGGTCGACCTTCATCCTCTCGACGGATGGCAGCCACCTGACCGTGGACCTGGAGGCCATGAGCCCCGTAACCGAATCCCAGGGCCTCGGGATCTACGGGTACACGATGGAGGATGACCGCTGGTTCGGAGCTGCCTTCAACGGCATCGCCGGGCACCACGATCTCGTCCTGGACGCGTCCATGGACGATCTCGAGGACCTCCCCGCAGTATCCCTTGAACACGGCCTCGAGGAGCGCCCGGACGGCAGCTACACCCTCCGGATCCAATTCAACATGAACGCACCCGGCTCCACGTCCATGTTCGTCGGATCGTTCAAGCTTCTTGTGTACGGGATCGGCGCCGTGGAATCCACCTCCTGGGAACTCCGGGGGGCAAGTGGCGTCACCATGGATGCACGCCTCGAAGGATTTGACGCGCAACTCGTCATGGGTGAGGACTTCGAGCGCGTGGCCCACTTCCACGCCGGGACGGCCGGTCTCGGCGGGCAAGGCCTTGTTCGGGGAAGCATGACCCTCGACGTCGAGAACACGTGCTTCTGTACCCTTTCACGCACCGGGAACTCCCCGTACGTGATGACGCTGGAAACCGACGGGGACGTCCGCTTCCTCTTCTTCGGCGGCGGATCCCATTTCTTCAAGGGTCCGAACCGGATCGGGCCTGGCACCGCGACGTTCTCCGTTACGGGCGCCGGTGCCGGGGCATCATGGCAGACCCACGTGTACCTCACGGCCCTCGACGTCCGCATGCCGTGAATCCACGGCGGTCAGGAGGGGGCTTGTCCCCCACCTCCGGATCCCTGATCTCAAGCGGGCAGGATGACGTCCACGCCGCCGAGGAAGAGATCCGTCAATCCGCGGTTCCCGGCACCGGCGCCGCTCACGTGGAACGTGTACGTGCCGGGCGGGGCCGCCCGCGACCCTGCGTCCCAGAAGCTGCATGGGCAGAGCGATTCGCCGTCCGGCGTCGTGATGCGGAGGACGTCGGTGGTCGCCCACGGGCGTGTCGGCGGGAACCCGTAGGCACCGACCTTGCTGGACGAGAATGACGCGATGAGCGTCCCCTCCACTTGTTTTTCGAGGGACCCCTCCGCGTACCGGCCGCCGGCTCCGGCTGCGTACGCTTCCGCGATCGTGCCATCAAAGTCCCGGGCAAGATGCACGAAACTGGAATTGCCCCGGGTTTCGGCATCCAGGACCGTGGTGCCCGCGTTCCCACGGATGTCCATGGTCCACGAATCGTGGGTGCCGGCGACCCACATGACTCCCGTGAGGGTGCCCGTGATGGGGTCGATGTATCCCGTGCTCGCACTGCCGCCCGCGGCAGTCCCATCCTCGGTTTCCAGCCATGATTCCGCAATGACCTGGCCGTTGTCACCGTTCAGGAGGATGCGCGCGGCAAGGACGCCATACGG
>JBFILE010000654.1:0-1651 GCA_041599855.1 Thermoplasmatota archaeon | reverse complement strand
GGAAGGCAGCGTCCACCAGAAGCAGGGCCTCAAGCCCCGCCGGAATGCATACGTCACCACCATCGCGCCCACCGGCACGATCAGCATGATCTCGGACACGAGCGGTGGCTGCGAACCCGAGTTCAGCCTCATCTGGTACAAGAACGTCATGGATGGCACCCACCTTCCGTACGTCCTCGACTACTTCGAGGAGGTCGCGGCCCGGGAAGGGTTCGCCTACGACGGACTCATGGACGATGTCCTCAAGAACGGCGGTTCGCCGCGTGGCCTCGAGAAGGTGCCGACGAAGTGGCAGCAGGTCTTCGGCACGTCCATGGACGTGAGTGCGGAATGGCACGTGAAGATGCAGGGCGCATTCCAGGGCTGCGTGGATGCCGCCGTCTCGAAGACCATCAACATGCCGAAGAAGGCCACGGAGGAGGACGTGAAGAATGCGTACCTCCTCGCATGGGACCTCGGGTGCAAGGGCATCACCGTGTACCGCGACGGCAGCCGCGAGGACCAGGTCCTCAACCTCGGAACGAGCGCGAAGCTTGACCCGAAGGCCGCGAAGGCCCAGCAGCAGAAGATCATCCAGGGCGCCATGCCCGCGGGGAAAGCCGTCCTGAAGCCGCGGCCGCGCCCGGACGTCATCGTCGGCACGACCCAGAAGATCGAGACCGGGTACGGCAGCCTGTACGTGACCATCAACGAGGATGAGCACGGCATCTTCGAGGTGTTCGCGACCCTCGGGAAATCCGGTGGGTACACGAGCAGCTTCACGGAAGCCCTCGCCCGCCTCACGAGCCTCTGCCTCCGGAGCGGCATCCCGGCGGAGGAACTCATCAAGCAGATCGACGGCATCCGCAGCCCGAAGATCGCGTACGACCACCGCGAGAAGATCCTCAGCGTACCTGACGGCATCGCGAAAGCCGTCCGCCGCCAGTTGCGGGGCGACCTCGACAAGAGCATCCAGGCGCGCCTCGATTCAATAGGGCTCGTCCGGCAACTCAACGAGGACGTGGAAGAAGCTGTGGAAGTGGACAGCGAAGTCGACCGTGAGGTCGGTGACGCGGAAGAGCGCATGAACGAGCTCATCGAGCGCGGGGACAACCCCGAATGCCCCGACTGCTCGAACGTGCTGACGCTCGCCGAAGGCTGCGTCAAATGCCTCGGCTGCGGCTACTCCGAGTGTTAGACCGGCTGGGCCGGTCGCGGACGGGGCGGAGGATTTCGCCTCCCGCCCCTTTTCCCCTTTTTCCTTCCCTTTTCCAATGGTCTCCGCGCGACCGGCCCACCCCAAGACGCCCGCCTGCCCGCGCGTCCGTGGCCCGCCCATCCATCTCTCCGCGGGCGTATTGTCTCCGCGCTCTCCGCGCCCTCCGTGTTGATGGACTGACCGACGCTGACAAACGTGGACGAGTCGCCCGAACGGCAAAGGATGTCCTCCCGCCCCACGAGGACGACGGACGACACCCGCCCGCCCGTCGGACCGTTGAAGCATTCGTTCAAGACCCATGCCAACGTCCCACCTCCTGATGATCGACGTGATCTGGCTGGTTGCGGGAGGAATCCTGGCCCTCCTCGCAGGCGTCGTGGCCCTCCGATACCGGCGCGGCCAAACCGACCCCCACGGCGGACCCATGGACACGGTGACCGATCCCTCCGGCCT
>JBFILE010000653.1:0-1651 GCA_041599855.1 Thermoplasmatota archaeon | reverse complement strand
GGACGTGCTCGCCCCCGGCGGCCTCATGCCGACGGCGTGGTACGGCTGGTGGAACGACCTCGATCTCGACGGCACCATCGACGATGTTCTTGATGCGTCCTGCGAAGGCCACGCGTGTCCGGGTGACGAGTTCACGTGGCGGGGGGCGGGTTCCGGCGAAACCGTGGGCATGATCCACTACATGATCCCGTTCGTGGCCACGTATCCCTTTGCCGGCGGCGGGCCCACGACGGACCGGGAAGGCGTCCGCATCACCAACATGGAGGACCACACCGACACGCGGAACCCGTCCCAGGAATGGGTGGGGGCCCAAGGCCTCCAGGTCCTCGACGGATCCACCCTCGCAACGATCCAGACCGTCACGGTCGCGGGCGCGCAACCCACGCCCGGAGGGGCGTTCGCGTACGACCTTGATGATCCGGCCGGCCTGATTGATGTGGACCGCTACGAGGCGGTGAGCCCCGAGACCGCGGCCCTGTGGTCCACGGCGTTGGGATTCGTCGCGAATCCGGCTGCCATCTCGGGTGCTGCCAAAGCCCTCATCAATGACGCCGGCGACATCGTTTCGGATGAAACAAAAGCACTGATCGATGCCATCGTCGCGGCAGACGCGGAGGGCACGGCGTTCGGTGCCGTGGACGATACCACGGTCACGCCGTACGCGAAGGAGCCCAACACCTTCGAGGATGACTACGGGGGCCGCGCCCTGTTCGGCGGTGTCGGCGACTTCGCAGGGTCCGGGAATTCGTACGACGCGTACGCGGCCGGCCATCACTTCTACATCGATGTCCTGTCCCGGTTGAAACCGTGCGGCGGTGCGTTCGTGCATGTGCCGGGGACCTCGGTCACGAATGGCGCGGGCCCCGTGTGTCTTGGTGCATTCACCTCATTGCACGATCCGCGGGAGACGGATGCGGAGGGCCGAACCGCGGGCGGGTCCCGTTCCACGGGCACGCATCTCACCTTCACGACGCGCCCCGTCCTCTGGCGTGACTTCAACGGGGACACGCACGTCGGCAACGTCTGCGATCCGGAATCCGCTGCATTCGACGCGGCGCGCAACACGTGCGATCCGGACGCGTCGGGCTACCCGTACCCGTGGCCGAACTCGTACAACTCCGAGATCCGCGACGTGTGCTCGGTGACCACCGGACGCGAGACGGGCATCGTCCTCACGCCCGTCGGCGGGAACTGGCCGAATGTCATCGTCCACCGTGATTACGGGGCCCTTGGCCGATCTGCGGAGTCCGCCTTTGAGCTCCGTTCCGACAGCGCGCCCATCGTGCTGGAATGGGCGGAAGGCTGCGAAGGCAACAACTCCGGGTTCACGGTGCGCGACGCCGTCATCTTCCCGCCCGGTGCCTCCACGGTGCCGGTGCGTGTCGAGGTCCGCCTCGGCATCATCGGGTTCAGGGACGTGGGCGCGGGGATCGATGTGGGGGCGGAAACCGTCGTCGATGTCGACTATCTCGCGGCCTCGTTCTGATGGGGCCGGGGCGGAAAGGCGTCGAGAAGAGTCCGCGTCATCGGGAGGCTCGCGCCTGGTCGCGCCAACTCACGGAAAATCGTCCCGACGAGGCGTCTCCAAGCGGGCACGCTGGAGTCGCAGGCAACGTGGGTGCAGGCCGGTAGCGCCGGCCCGCATGGGGTG
>JBFILE010000652.1:0-1655 GCA_041599855.1 Thermoplasmatota archaeon | reverse complement strand
CGGTGGACCAGGAGAACTACACGCAGGAGCAACGCCTCAGCATCCTGCTCGGCCCGGCGAACGATCCGGGGCTCATCGATGGCATGTATGCGGATTACGGGAATTGGACCATCACGGAGTCGGAGGCGGTGTGGCGTGGGATGGTCCACACGCCCGCGCGCCACCGATCGGGAACCACCCGAAATGAATGCCATGCGGGGGCATCAGAAGACGGCGGCGCGGGAAGGAACTGTTCTGTCGAGACCGGAGGAATGGTCGGTGCCGGCGCGGCAATGTGCGGGAGCAGGGATGCGAGATTGATGCCGGATGTCCGCCACATGGCACCATGAGTTCGCGTCGACCGGTTCGATCCGTACCTCGCACGAATGCATGCGCCGCCACGCCCGGATTGACTTCGTAGGCAGTGGCGCGCCAAGTCGTACTCGTTGCGCGGCGGTTGTGCCCTTACCCCGGACGGTGTGTAACACAACCATTTAACTGCTCGCCGCCAATGGCCGACAGCGCACCTCTTGCAGCGTGCGCGAGGCTGGGCTCAAATTGGTATTCCGTTCCACGCAACGCGTCGTCGCCATCGTGCTGTTTCTCATCATGCTATCGGGCACCTTGGCCCCCGCCGCGAGCGCCGGCATTCTTCAACCGGACCGCGACATGCTCGTGTTCGCGGAAGCGCTGATGGACGCCGGGTTCAATGACGCGGAGACGCCCGAGGAGATGTTGGCCGCCGTTGACGCGGCCCGCGCCGCGACCGGCGCTTTGCCGGAATCCGCCGAGACCCTGGTTCGGTTGTTGTCATTGTACGCGAGCGCGATGCAGATCGGGAGCGTGCTCGATTCAGGTGATTTCAACGGTGCCCTCGCCGGTCTTTCGGACCTGCAGGTGCGCGCGGCTGCCGAGCCTTCCCTCGCCGGGCGGGACGTGGCGGGTCGGTTGGATGTCGCCATCGAGACCCTCGCAGAAGCACCCGCCCTCATCGAGGACGTGCGCGCGAACATGCCCACGCGGGCCGGTGTTGCCGACGATGAAACCCCGGTCATGCCCGGAACGCGCGAGGTGCAGGTCGAGGCGCCCGCGAGCTCGACCGGACAGTCCGCCCTTGACCCGTCACCGAGTCCGTCCGGCACTTCATCGGAGGAATCCGCGGAGTCCCCGCAGGACGAAGGCGCGGAGGTGGGCGTTTCCGAATCGGCCCGTAGCCTCATCGCTGCCCTCGTCGCGCAGTTGGGCGATGCCGATTCCGGGTATCTTTCCGACCTTGGCGATACGGAAAGCCGCCTCGAGGATGCTCGTGCGCGCCATGAGGCCGCATCCGCCGCTGCCGACGCCTTGCGCGCTGCGGGCCTCGGTGAGCTTGTGACACTCGCGGAGGTCGTCGTGGAGGAGCGTGCCGTGATCGTGGACGAACTCACGGTGGAACTCGCTCGCGCAGTCGGCACCCTCGATGACGCCGTCCAATCACTCCGGGCGGACCTTGATCGCGAAGTCGGTGAACGCAACAGCACGGTGAGCGCCCTTGCCACCGAGGTCGAAGCGGCCAAGGACCGGCACCTCGCGTTGATCGAGGCCGAAACGGCCGCGCGCCTTGCCGAGCTCGAGGACATTGCGGCGATGGTCGCGGACGAGATCGCGACACGTCAACAGGACATCGATGCCTTGGT
>JBFILE010000651.1:0-1657 GCA_041599855.1 Thermoplasmatota archaeon | reverse complement strand
CCCCCGGCGGCACCCTCGAATCCGGGACTGGAAACGAAACCGAAATCCGGGCCAACCGAAGCACCGGACCTGCCCACCCCCATCCATCCCGGACTCATGGGCCCCCCTCGCCCGGACCGAAACTCGCCCACTCAGCCGACGGAATCCCTGCCGCTCGACGCAAGCGCTACCGACTCCAACGCAATCTCCCGCCCCGACCAGGCCCCCGAAAACGACGACGCCGCCACGTCCGCCCGCCCGGAACCCTCCGAAGGCCAAACCCCGTACGTGGTCGGCATCGACGGCGACCTGCCTCCCGTCGGCACCCTGTTCGAAGGCGCCCGCGTCATGTCCGTCGACCCCCGGCTCGGCTTCGTCACCGTCCACGCGGACCCCGAATCCGGCTTCCTCGTGCGGGCGCGCACACGCGCCGCGCTCGCAGGCGCGCAGGCCGCGCAGGACGCGCCCGACGCGCCCGACGCGCCGGGCGCGTCACGCGCGGATGGAACCGATGGCGATGGGTGGGGCACCGTCACCTACGTCGAGGAAGACCCGACCCTGTATTGGCTCGCCTTCGCGCCCAACGACCCCCGCCGCGCCGAGCAGCCCGCCCTCGACCAACTCCGCATCCCCCACGCCTGGGACTATTCCATGGGGGAATTCTCGAAATCCGTGTGCATCGTGGACAACGATGTGCGAAACACCCACCACGAATTCGGCGGCAACCGCGTCGTCCGCACCTACGGCGCCCAATCCACCGGGGACCACGCAACCGCCATGGCCTCCATCGCCGCCGCCGGCGTGAACGAAGGCATCGGCATGGCCGGCGTCGGGAATTCCCCCATCTTCAACGCGGCGATCCTCGACGGCAACGGCTACGGATCCCCATCCGTCGTCGCAACCGGAATCGGCTGGTGCGCGGACGTCGGCGCCGACGTCATCCTCATCAGCCTCGCCAACGGGGCCGCCTACACCGTCGTCGAAGAGGCCGTCACGTACGCCCAGGAATCCGGGTCCCTTCTCGTCGCAGCCGCCGGCAACAGCGGACCCTGCACCCAATGCGTGCAGTACCCCGCCGCTTATCCGGCCGTCATCGCCGTCGGATGCGTCACCGCCGACAACGTTCCCTGCGCGACATCCTCCCAGGGGCCGGAGCTGGAATTCGTGGCCCCCGGCCTCAACGTGCTTGCCGCCTCCGCCGCCGCCGACGACGCCTACGCCCACGTGTCGGGAACAAGCGTCAGCGCCGCCCACGTCGCCGGATCCCTCGCCCTCGTCTGGAGCCTGTTCCCCGAACTCAACTCCTTCCAGATCGCAGGAAAACTGCGCCTCGCCGCCCGCGACCTCGGCACCCCCGGGAAGGACAACGCAACCGGCTACGGCCTCCCGGACATCGGCTACACCTTCGAGAACCTCGTGGACCTCCCGGGTCGCCGCACCGTGCCGGACCCCATCTGGAGCGAGGATTTCGACGACGGCGTCCACGACCTCGCCCTCGGCGGACTCTGGCGCGTCGATTCCACATGCGCGACCGCCGTCACCGCCCCCATGTCCCTCGGGTACCACCAGGAAGCGACGTGCGACTACAACACCACCCAGCGCACCCGTGGCCGAGCCGAGATCGTCGTGGACCTCACCGGGGAAACCACCGCGAAGATCGAGTACAAGGAGCGGTGGG
>JBFILE010000650.1:0-1657 GCA_041599855.1 Thermoplasmatota archaeon | reverse complement strand
GCCACCCGCGCCACCGCCCCCGGATGGCGACCCCTCGCTGGACGGTTTTCGTCAAGTTGGCACTACCCCACCGACGCAGACCTCGCCGTGGCAGCGAGCCGGTCGGCTGTTCGAGTCCCTTCGAGGGGACCACGAACCGGATCAGCCAGCCGCCTTCACTGCCGCATCCGCCACCTCGAACAACCGCGTCACGTCCGCGACGCTGTTGTAATAGTGCGCCGACACGCGCACGCCACCGAGCCGGGGGCCCGCGATGATGCGCTCGCGGGCCAACGCCTCAAGGACCGCAGCGCCCGCGGGCGGCCGGAACGTCATGATGGCGCTTCTCGCGTCCGCCTCGGATGGCGTCACGACTTCCCAACCCCGGGCCGAGCACGCATCGAGGATGGCGCCCGTGACCTTGAGGTTCGTCGCGCGGACGCGGTCGAGCCCGTACGCATCGAGGAGGTCCATGCCCGCGGTGGTCGCCGCGAGCTGCGGAAGGCCCGGGCCTCCGATCTCGAAGCGACGCGCATCCGTCGCCCGCGGCGAGGTGGGATCGAACGAACCCGGGTCCTCCAGTGCGAACCAACCGGTGACGAGGGGTTCGCCCATCAGGTCCTCCTGCACATCGCGGCGGACGTACAGGAACGCCAGGCCGGACGTGCCGAGGAGCCACTTGTACGTCCCCGTCGCGTACACGTCCACGCCGGTCCGGTGGATGTCGAGGGGCTCCGTCCCGCACGCCTGGAACCCGTCCACGGCCATGATGGCGCCCGCTTCGTGCGCGCGGTCCGCGAGGCCTTTCAGGTCGAGTCGCGCGCCGGTGAACGAGGATGCGTGGGGAAGGGCGGCCACGGCGGTGGACGCCGTCATCAGCGCGCCGAGGTCATCGGGCGTGAACGTGGCGCGGCCCGTGTCCGCGTAATGCTTCACAAAGCGGTGCTTCATGCCGCGGCTCTCCTGCGCGCCCCACACCACGGGGTTCGCCGGAAAGTCGAGGTCGATGGTGACGGCCTCGTTGCGGCCGGGCCGCACCTTGAGCGCCGTGGCCGCGGAGGAAAGAGCGGTCGAGGCGCTGTACGAGAGCGCAACCTCGTCATCGTGCGCGCCGATGAATCGGGCGAACCGCTTGCGGGCCGCACCGATCTGCTCCCACCAGAGGGGCCAATCGGGGTTCAGTTCCCACTGGTCGAGGAATTGGTCCACCTTCCCGCGCACCGTGCGCGAGAGCGGGCTCTGTGCACACGTGTTCAGGTAGATGGCGTTCTCGAAGATCGGGAACTCGGCCGCGCGGTTCTCCATGAAACGCCGTCACGGGCAGCGGGCCCTTAAGTCTGAGCCCCGCTGCCGGCGACGATCAAGCGGCGTGGGCGGCGCGTCGCGCGACAATCATCGCACGGGTCGGAACGTTCGCGAGGCTCGCGAAGGCGACGGAGGCACCCATCAGGCTGGTACTTGCCGTTGCCGCGCCAAGGCGTGCCGACTGGTACGCCAAGCTGGACAAGGCGCGTCGGACACGGGATTGTGGCACGGCGGACATGAAGGCTCAAGGATACGTTGTGGTCCCTGAGGGCATCCTTTTCTGTTCGTATCCGGTTGACAAACGACTTCACTCCGGGGCAGGGGGACGGGAAGGGCTAAATACGGGTCAACCTCGCGTGCGCATGTCCTAATG
>JBFILE010000649.1:0-1662 GCA_041599855.1 Thermoplasmatota archaeon | reverse complement strand
GTACCTGGACCGGGCACTTGAGAACGAGATCGGCATGCTCGGCCTTGAGCGCGGGAGCGCGGCTGCGGAACGCATCCGCCTCGGGCGCCTCGAGAAACACCTGGCGCCCCTCAAGCAGCACTACGACTACATCTTCATCGACGTCCCGAACGATGACGCGGACGTCGCCCTCAACGGCATCTGGGCGAGTGACGTGGTCCTCGCGCCCGCAACGCCGGACCCCCGGGACCTCGAACTCGCCATGACGGGCCTCCGCCACGTCGCCGAGATCCAGCGCGACCACCGGCCCGGACTCGTCTTCGGCGGCGTCGTCCTCAACCGCGTGGACCGCGCCCTCGTCAAGAGCCAGGTCAGGAAGGCGCGGGCGCACCTTCACCCCGCGCTCCGACCCCTCCTCATCGAGACGCCGCTCCGCCGCGCGAACGCGGTGCTCGAAGCCGCATGGGCGGACCGCGTGCCCCCGAACCTGCACAAGCGGGCACGGGAAAGCGGCGCCCGCGACGGCACCGCTTTCGCGGACGATTGCCAAGCGCTCTGGAGTGCCATCGAGAGGCGCATCCACACGCTCGCAAAGGGTGGTCCGGACGCGCCGTTGGCCACCGCCTTCCGCGCCTTCGTGGAAGATGCGCGCGCGTGCGGCTGGCAGAATCTTGCGCGCCGCGACGGCATGGGCGCGACGAAGGCGGCCGGCGCAGGGAATGGGACGAACGCGGCGAATGCGGTTCCGGCCGCGGGCGCATCGGCCGATGGCGCCGTGGTCCGTGTCTCCCGTGCGAACCCCGCGAATTCCGGAGGTGTTGTGTGATGGATGAATACGCCCACGTGTACGAGGAATCATCATCGAACGGCGGCGCGAAGCGTGCGCCCCGCGGACCGAGACTCCCGGAATGGATACCGGAGCCTCCCGCCATCGTGAAGCGCATCCACAACGACGCGCTGGAACGCGTCGTGGCGCCCGCCGTGATGGCGCTGCGGTTCGCGTTGGTCACGGCGGAGGAGAAGGTACGGGAAACGGAGACGAAGCTCAAGGATTGGCGGTACCCGGACGAGTGAGGATGAAGCGCCCGCGCCCTTGCCCGCGCCGGGGCCGGCGCGCCGTGGCGCTCGCGGGAGCGGGTCATGCTTTACCGGGCCGCGCCGTTTCGCGCCCATGGCCTCCCCGTTCCCGGCCCCCGACATGGCGCTCTCCCACATCCTTGTGGTTGCGGACATCGCCCGCGCCCGCGCCTTCTACGAGGGCGTCCTCGGCGCGAAACTGTACCGCGAGTACGGCGGCACGACCGCGGTCTTCGACTTCAACGGCTCGTGGCTCGTCCTCGTCACCGGCGGCGGCCCCACGGCGGACAAGCCGGACGTGACCTTTGCTCCGCCCGCCGATCCGGGGCGCGTGGCCCACTCGATGACGATCCGCGTGGCCGACTGCCGCGGGGCGTACGCCACGCTCCGGGACCGGGGTGCCTCGTTCCTGACGCCGCCCGTGGAATCCGAGGGCGAGATCCGCGCGTTCTTCCGGGACCCTGACGGGCACCTTTTCGAGATCAGCGAAGCGAAAGGATAGGGTCGCGGGGCGGAGGCGTCATAGTGTGTCGACATGGCGAACGTGCCCGGGTCACGAGGAGTGGGTGTGACAGTTGGGGCCCCCACCAGCCCGCCCCCGGCGCG
>JBFILE010000648.1:0-1674 GCA_041599855.1 Thermoplasmatota archaeon | reverse complement strand
GACTCGTCACGTACCCGGCATTCCCGGCCTTCACGCTCCCCGATCTCCTGCGCATGAAGCGGGAAGCCGTCGTCCACGATTTCGCGGGCGAACGCCCCCTGCATGTGAGCGTGGTCATCCCGACGCGCATGGAATCGGACCGCGTCGAGCTTCGGGAGCGCATCATCCGCAACATCTTCCGGGCCCTCGACCCGGCGGTGACGGCGGGCCTCGTGAACGAGATCCTCGTCATCGACGGTTCGAAGGACGCCTCCGGGGAACCTCGCCTGGAATGGCTGGATCGCATTGCCGGCATCGCCCTTGACGAGGTCACGCTCTTCCATCGCGAGGTGGACGTGCTCCGCGAATTTCCCGGCGCCGCCGACAAGGCCCGGGCCGGGTATGCGGACCTGAGCGTGAAATTCCTGCATCAATGGGATCCGTGGGTGAACCGCACGCTGGAACGCATGGGAACCACTCCCCTGCAACACCGAGGAAGGGAACGCACGCCACGCGGCCGGCGCGGTGACCGCATCGTCCCGTCCGGCAAGGGCGCGGCGCTCTGGGTGGCAGCCGCCGCCACGAAGGGCGACATCGTGGCCTTCGTGGACAGCGACGTCCGCAACTTCAGCACCCACTTCGTCGAAGGCCTCGTCGGCCCCCTCATCGCCTCGTGGGCAAGGGCCGGTTCCGCCGATGCTGTCTCCTACGTCAAGGCCTACTACAAGCGCCTCGGCGTCATCGACGTGGACGGGGAACCCCACGCCCAACTCGGAGGCCGCGTCACGCGCCTCCTTGCGAAGCCGGCCTTCCGCGCGTTCGCGGACTTCGGCCTGTTCAACGGCCTCGAAGACCTCGAATACCCCTTGAGCGGCGAATACGCGGCGACGCGGGAGGTCATCGAGAGCATCGACTTCGCAACCGGCTACGGTGTTGAGGTGAGCACCCTCTGCCAGGTGATGCAGGGGTGGGGGCCCCACGCGATGGCGCAGGTGAACCTGGAACTCTTCCAGCACCTGAGCCAGAAGGAGTCGTCCACCGACGCGATGGCAGCGGACATCGCAGCCACGCTCATCCACTTCGCGCGGAAATACTACGGGAGGGGCCGCGTCGATCGCGAGGATTTCGTGGACGTGTTCCGCGACCGGGCCCGCGACCTCGTGGACGAATACCAGCGCATCGTGGACCGGGAGGCGGCGCTGGGTGCGCGCGTCGTGTTCGACCGCGGGAAGGAACTCGCACGCATCGACACGTATGCAACGTGCCTGCGGAAGGCCGGCCATGAGATCGGGCTCCTCCCGAACTGGCGGTCGCTCGAGGAGATGGGGAAGATCCGACGCGAGTTGCGCAAGCGTGCGGGAGCCGCCACCTCCGAGGTGTTGGAGCGCATCGGCGCGATTCCCGATCGGGCCGCACCCGCGTCGCCCCAAATCCTAAGCGCCGGCGGCATATAGGGATCCGGGTACCGATGCGATCGCTCTCCGAGTACGTGGCGGCCCGGGCCGCAGGTAGCAGCGCGACCCCGACTGCGACCACTCCCGCACCCTCACCCACGCGCCGGCACCCGCCGCGCGTCCTCTACGCCGACCTTGACGGCACCCTCACGCGGGACGGCAGCCTGTTCCTCGGGAACGAGGGCCCCACGTTGGCCGCGGCCCGCTCCCTGGTTGCGCTCCGGGAAGCAGGCGTCGAGGT
>JBFILE010000647.1:0-1681 GCA_041599855.1 Thermoplasmatota archaeon | reverse complement strand
CCGTTGGAATGGCGGAGTACATGCGCCCGTACAGGGTGGTGCCGGTCGCATCATGCAGCGTGATGCCGACGTTGCTCGGGAGGACGGGGGCGTGGATTCGGATCTCGAAGACGACGAGACTGCCATCGGTATCGACCTTCCGCGCGACCCATTGGTGGCCGGATCCCGATTCCGAGTGGAGGATGGGCGCGTCATCGGGTGCGTGCCACGCAAGTGCAGGAGCGGGAAGGGTTGGGATGAGGATCATGCCGACGAGGGCGGCGAACAGGAGGACGCGCATCCCGGCACCATCAGCCCGATGCACCTACATGGTTTCTCGGCACACCGTATGCGAGATCCGCCATCGGGGAGCCGTTTCCTCAACACCGGGCCGGCCGGATCCCGTTGCGCGCTGTGCATGCAGGGCAGTGGAACAAGTGACATGTCCGGGTCGGGAACGCTCCTGATCTCCGCCGATCGTGGCAACATTCGTGATCGCATGGCTGGTCGTGGGCGCCGCCATCCACATGGGATTCGAGGGCCCATCGGCGGGGGATCCGGGGGATGCCATGGGTCGCCCCATCCCGCAACGGCCGGGCGTCACTCTGCCTCGAGGGTCTCCTTCACCCGCGCGACCATGTCGTCGTACTCGTCGCCCGTGATGCCGAACGCCCGCATGATGGGCCAGTTGTCGCGGACGCGTCGCAATTGCGTGATCTTGCCGTCCGCATCGAGCGTGAGGAAGAGCGCCGCGTTCAGGTCGATGACTTTGCCGCGGGCATCGAAATGCTCCCCGAACGCTTCGAAGTCCTTCCCGTACTCGACGTGGCCGCGGACGAGGACGGCGAGGCTTCGCCCGTCGTCTCCGTGGACGGCGTCCAGGACGTCGAAATCCATGTCCTCCACGCTCGCGAGGGCGTCCTCGGCATACGCCCGCAGTTTTTCCTTGCCGCCGAGCCGGATGTCGGTTCCTTCCGCGATGATCTCAGCATCGTCGGCGAATGCATCGAGCATTCGGTCCATGTCGCGGGACCGGAACGCTTCAAGCCACGTGTCGATATTGAATGAGGTCATGGGGGCGCGCGGCATCGCGAGGTTCATGGACGTTGCGGCCGGAGGGTCGGTAACGGGTGGCGGGGTGTGCCGCGCGCCGGGTGGGCGGGCGCGCCGGCCGGTGGGTGGGCGGGTCTTCGTCCCCGGGCCGCATCTTCCGGCTCCTTCGTTCCCCGGCCCTTGCGCAGGCGCCGGCCGCACGCTCACGGTCCTTCCACGATCCGGAACGTGGCCCCCGCGTGGGTCGCGGCATGGGGTTTCTCCCAGTACCGCGGCACATCCTCGTGGAACGTCCCTGCGATGTGGTACGTCCCGGGCGGCAGGGCACGCGACTGGGCGCATCCCCACAGATCCACCACGCACTCATCGAGGCCCCACTGGAACAGGGTGGTCGTGTTGCCCGGCGCGAGCGTCGCCCGGTTCACGAGGTCGCAATGGGTGCCCTCGGGGACCATGAATGGATACCCGGTCGCGTTGTGGAACTGCACGTTCGTACACGCGGGATAGTACAGGCTGTAGACCAGGGTTCGTGTCCCGATGTTCTTCACACGCACGTCCATGGCGGCGCCTCCGGTGTAGTTGTCCTCCACGAGGAAGACGACTTTCCAGTCATTGGAATACGGGGGAAGTTCCGGAGGCAGGAACGATG
>JBFILE010000646.1:0-1684 GCA_041599855.1 Thermoplasmatota archaeon | reverse complement strand
GGCTCCGGGAGTTTCCGTTCGCAAGGCTCCGGGAGTTTCCGTTCGCAAGGCTCCGGGAGTTTCGTGGGCCACCGCTGCCGGAGGCCGCCGCCGAGCCTGGTGTTGCGCCCGGCACCATTGCCCCGCCCGGCTGGATTCATCCCGCAGCGATGCCGTCGAAGGATCGACGCTTCGGAATCCTGCGCGTGCCACGGATGGGCGGACCCAACGATTCATCCGTGGTCGGGCCAGATGTTTCCCCCTCATCTGACCTTCTTCCGGTGCTGGCCGCGAGGCGCGCCGAATGCTTTTTATCACACCTGCCGGTTAGGCGGCCCGGTTTTGGCCTTGCGACACGGAGGAACAGTCACGCGCGGCATCGGTGCTACGCTCTTGATCCTGTTGATGATCGCGCCCTTTGCGGGTGCCCAGGATGAATTCCAATACTACGTGGAACCCGTCACGGATGCGGGGAAGAGCATTGAATCCCTCTTCAACATCGTGACCGTGCTCGCGGCCATCGTGTTCGTGGTGGTGAACGTCGCCCTCTTCTACACCCTGTGGAAGTTCCGGAACAACAAGGATGTCCCGAAGGGCGAACTGTACCGCGGCCACACGAAGGCCGAGATCGCCTGGACCGTGATCCCGGCGCTCGTCCTCATCTTCATCGGAATCATCTCGGTCCAGACACTCACGGAGCTCGACACCTTCCCCTCGGCGGATCAGGAAGGCGTGGTTACCGTGAAGGTCGAGGGCCAGCAGTTCGCGTGGGTCTATGAGTACCCGGACGGCTCCACGAGCATCAACCAGATGTACGTCGAGGAGGGCTCCCTCGTACGCATGGAAATCTCCGCGAAGGATGTCATGCATGCGGTCTGGATCCCAGAGTTCGGCGTCAAGATCGACGCCATCCCCCACCGCCTCAACCTCCAGAAGTTCACCGCCCCCGGCCCCGGCGAGTACTTCCTCCAGTGCGCGGAGTACTGCGGCGTCGGCCACCACGGCATGCGCGGCTCCATCGTCGTCTTCGCGACGGGCGCCGGCCCCGACGGCAAGGCGTACGGCAACCCGGCTGATGCGGGCAACCAGTTCGAGAACATCCCGAAGGACGTGGAAGTCAACATGACCGTCCTCGAAAGCGGCGGCAGCGGGAATGCGCCGTGGAGCATCGAGCCCCCGACCCTGACCGTGCAGCAGGGCGAGGGCGTCCATGTGCTCATGGTGAACCCGGCGGGCCAGAGCGTCCACAACTTGACGTTCCCGGACTTCGGTGTGACCACTGATGCGAAAACCGGCGGCCAGAATGCGCGGACGGCCTTCGTCGCCGACAAGACCGGCTCCTTCGTATACTTCTGCGGCATTCCCGGCCACAGGCAACTCGGCATGGTCGGAACGCTCGTCGTTCAGTGAGCCGGTGCGAGGGCAGCGCGCGGGGCCTTGCCCCGCGCGTTGCGGTGACTACTGCGCGCCGGCGGTGAGGGGTGGGTGCGGCCATTTCGGGCCTTACCATCACACTCCCGAACTCGCCGCGCTTTGCGAGGCTCGGTGGCGTCTTATCCTTCCAGCGACGGCCCTTGCCCCGCCCGCTGCGCCGGTGAATGTGTGCGGGTGGTGAGGGGTGGGTGTGACAGTTGGGGCCCCCACCAGCCCACCCCCAACCTCGCCGCGCTTCGCGCGGCTCGGTAGCACCCCACCCCTCCACCCG
>JBFILE010000645.1:0-1688 GCA_041599855.1 Thermoplasmatota archaeon | reverse complement strand
TGGGGCCGGACCGTTGGGTCCGCGTCGCCATCGTCGTCGTCGTCATTGCCGGAATCCTCCCGGTACCGGCAGCGGACGCGCAGGTCCTCCAGTTCGGGAAACTCGTGGTCGTCGCGTCGGACGGCGAGGAATCCTTCCTTGCCGGATCCCGCGTCGAGTTGTGGGATGGACCCACCGGTCAATTCGGGGCCGTCGCCCAGCGCAGCACCGATTCAGCAGGACGGGCCTCATTCGATGTGGCGCCCGGATTGTACCAGGTCCGCGTCACAGCCGACGCGGTGCTGCGAATATCCGACGTGAACGTGTCCGCCCGGGAACAGACACTTGTGAACGCCACATTCGGGAAGCTCGAAGTCGAGCCGACCACCGCGGGCGGACCCTTGAAGGCCCGGGTCTCCATCACGAGCAACAACCGCGAAATTGCGGTCCGCTTCACGAATGGCCAGTCGAACGCCTCCTTCACCCTGCCGGAAGCCGCTTATGGTGTGCGGGTGGACGCAGACAACACCCTGATCGTGCCCCGTGTTCCTGTGACCGCCGGAAACATCACCTCCCATGCCGCCAGGTTCGGCCGCCTGCACGTGGATTCCCTCGCAGGAAATCGCATCCCCGAATCCTTGATGCCGGTCATCCTCAACCACCAGGCCCGGGAACTCGCAGTACGAGGGAAGACGACGGACATCCGCGGCCAACTCGATCTGGACGTGGCACCCGGTTCGTACGATCTGGAGGTGGATGGCCTGAAGATGGGGTTCGCCAACGTGAGCGCCGGCAACGTGACTTCCGCGTCAACCTCGTTCGGGTCCCTCCTCGTGTATGCCCGGAACGACCGCGGTGACTGGACCAGCGCGGAAGTCCAGGTGTCCCTGAAGGGCGATCGCCGTACTGCGAAAGCGTTCACGGTGTCGGCCGCTTCCGGCGTCGGGACCACCAGCCTTCCCGCCGGAGCGTACGATGTCCGTGTCACGGAGGTCGGTGGCGCGAAAGCCACGTACTACGGCGTCGAGGTCGCCGAGTTCGATGTGATCCGTCTCGGTGACTACGGCAACCACGACCCCGTCATCCAAGGGATCAACATCCATCCGCTTCGTGTGAACATCGGCGAATCCCTGACCCTCGACGTGCGCGCGGTGGATCCGGACCGGGACAACGTCACATACGAATTCTCCTCGGACTCCGGCTCCATCATCGCGAACGGAAGCCGCGCCACATACACCGAAGAAGGCGGCGGCATTGGACTTGTAACGGTCGTGGTTCGGGATACGGCAGGCGGAATCTCGAAACGCGACCTCCACGTGAGCAACGTCTCAGGGACTTTGGCGATCACCATCGAAGGTGTGGAAGGACCCCTTGTCGACACGCCGATCAGGGTCGTCAGTGAGATCACGGGCCGGGAGGTCGCAGCAGGGAAATCCGACGCCACAGGTGCAGCCCGGTTCCGTGTTCCCGTGGGCCTGTACCGCGTGGAAGCGACACGGGCTTCCACCCTCACCATCGAACATGTGCTCGTCCCTCCCGAAGGGGCGAGTTATGTGGTCAGTTCGACTCGCGCAACGGACGCGCCCACCATCACCTTCTCGTCCCCGGCCGACAGCGAAGTTCCCACGCGCCTGGGGGGGAGTGTTCCGTTCGAATTGAGGGCACGGGATCCCGGCGGCGGACGCCCACAGTACCGCTGGTACGTGGAC
>JBFILE010000644.1:0-1690 GCA_041599855.1 Thermoplasmatota archaeon | reverse complement strand
GGGGCGAACCTCTCCGGGGCGAACCTCGTCGGGGCGGACCTCTCCGGGGCGGACCTCGGAGCGTGGGAGCGTGGCCCGGACGGGTACGCACGACGGAAGGCCACACGATGAGCCCGTACGCGCTCGGTGTGCTCGCCGGCAACCTGCTCATGCGCGCCATCACCCTGACGGAACCATTGGTGGACGGGTTCCTTGCGGGGCTCGCAGACGGCGCGCTCGGCGCACCCGACGACCTCGACAGCTACACCCCGACCCCCCAACCCGAACCGCCCGCATGAGCATAATCGAGGGCGACTGCATCGAGGCGATGGCCGCAATGCCCGCCGAGTCGGTGGACGCGGTGATCTGCGACCCGCCGTACGGTATGGGCTACCAGTCGAACCAGCGGATTCAGCGCGAGAGGTTCGACCGGATTGATAACGACGCGGAGTTCGACGCGGACTGGCAGCGGACGTGGCTCCGCGAGGCTCACCGTGTCCTTAGGGAGTCGACGCACCTCTACCTGTTCTGTAGCGACCACCACCTAGGCGCATTCCGAGACGAGGTTTCACGCGTTGGCTTCACAGTCAAGCGGACCCTGGTCTGGCACAAGGGCGGCGGGGGCATCGGCGACCTAGCGGGCGATTGGATGCACGAGACGGAGTTCGTGCTGTTCGCCCACAAGGGCCGTCGCGACCTCGTCGGGAAGCGCACCAGCAACCTCCTGGCGATCCCGAAGGTGCGCCCGGGAGACATGGTGCACCCCACCCAGAAGCCGGTTGGGGTGTTGCGCCCGCTTATCCAGAAGTCCACAGCCCCCGGCGAGCTGGTGTTGGACCCGTTCTGCGGGTCGGGCTCCACCGGGGTCGCCTGCGCCGAGGAGGGTCGACGGTTCATCGGCATCGAGAAGGACCCCCGGTATGCGGCGATAGCGCGTGCGCGGCTCGCGCAGGACAACCTGTTCGGGGATGTGGCCGCATGACATACGTCGGTCCTCACAAGTACTGCGCAGGGTGCTGCGACAAACAGCCCTTCAGTGAACGCGGAACTCCGTTCTGCGCTACGTGCCTTGAGGTGTGGCGCTCGGTCCAGCGATGGAAGCGCACGGGCAAGCTATGACCCAGGCGCAGCGGGTCCTCGCGGCCCTCCGTCAAACCGGGTCGCGCGGCGTCACCCAGAACGACTTCGCACCGCCCCCCAACGGCGGCTCCGTGATCGACGGCGGCTCGCGTATCAGCCGTGTGGCCGCACGGGTCCGCGAGCTCCGCGAGGACGGGTACGTGATCGTCAGTGCTGGACGCCGCGAGGGGTTCGAGACGTACGTCCTCGTCGGCCACGAACCATCCGTTCCGCCCGTGGTGCGACCCCTCAACGCGGGCTGGACATGGGCGCACTTCTGCCGGCGCTGCGACTTCCCCGGTGAGCGCCCGTGCGGGCCGGTCTGCCCCACCTGTGGCGGGGACGCCATCGCCACGGTGAGTCTCGACGCCCGACCCCAGCAGAACGCAAGGAGAGCAGCATGAGTGACGGGCGCACATCCTGGTGGGCGAAGGACTCCGCGTGGTGGCGCAGAGAGCCCGTGGTGGAGCTGCTCGAGGAGGTGGGGTTGGCTGGCCCGTGCGTGGTGGATTGGTTGGCGTGTGAGGCGAAGGCGCAGAACGCTGGGGGGCGGGTGAAGGCGGGTGAGCGGACGATCGCTCGGGCGCTCGGC
>JBFILE010000643.1:0-1694 GCA_041599855.1 Thermoplasmatota archaeon | reverse complement strand
GTCGAACACGAGGAGCGCGCCCCGGTCGCGGGTGAGGTCGCGCGCGAGGCGCAGGTACGATTCACTCGCCGGAAACACCCCGCCTTCCCCCTGCACGGGCTCAAGGAAGACGGCAGCAGTGTCCGCGGTGACGGCTTCCTTCAACGCTTCCTCATCGTCGAACGTGACGTGGCCGACTCCGGGAATCAAGGGCTCGAACGGCTTCCGGTAGTCCGGTTTCCACGTGAGGCTGAGGGCGCCGAGGGTGCGCCCGTGGAACGCTCGCTTGGCCGCGACCAGGCTGGTCCGGCCCGTGGTGCCGCGTGCGAACTTGATGGCAGCCTCGATGGCTTCCGTGCCCGAGTTCGCAAGGAATGCCCGTCCGAGGCCGTCGGGCGCCGTCCCGATGAGTGCCTCAAGGAATGCCGCCCGTGCCGGGGTCGCATACGTCTGCGCCACGTAGATGAGGGCCCGCATCTGCCGGTCGATGGCCGCGATCACATCGGGATTCGCGTGGCCCACGTTCATCACGCCATAGGTTGCGCCGAAGTCCAGGTACTCCCGTCCGGCAGCGTCCCAGACGACTGCGCCTTCGCCGCGCACGATGGGGGGGATGTCCCGCTTCGGGAACACGCCGCTTTCGAGTGCGGCCTCGATGGCGCCGGCATCGCTCACGTGCGCACCTCCGGGGTCGGCGCCGGGGCGGCATCCTGCACGATGTGGGTGCCGCCGCCGTCCATGGCTGCGGTCACGGGCGCGGCCTCGTTCGCGGATGCGAACACGACGCGTCCGACACCGGTCGCAAGGGCTTCCCTGGCGCCCATGAGCTTCTTTGTGAAGCGTCCCTTTGCGTAGGCTTCCACGTCCGCGACCTTGGATGCGGGGACCTCCCGGATGAGGCTCGACGGATCCTCCACGTCGCGGAGGAGCCCGGGCACGTTGGTGAGGATGACGAGGGCATCCGCGTCGAGGGCGCCGGCGACTGCCGCGGCGGCCCGGTCCGCATCCGCATTCACGGCTTCACCTTCGTCGCTGATGGCGGGCACGGTGACCACGGGCGCGTACCCGTGTTGAAGCATGAGGTCCAGGAGGGCCCGGTTGACGCGGTCCACGGTGCCCGTGAAATCGTCCCGGATGACGCGCCGCCGGCCGTCCGGGTCCACGACCTTGATGGCGCTCTTGCGGCGGCCTTCGAGGAGTCGTCCGTCGGTGCCGGTGAGGCCGACCGCGTTCACGCCCCGCTTCTGGAGGCCTTCCACAAGGCGCAGGTTGAGGCGTCCGCTGGCCATGGCGAAGGCGTCGAGGGTGCGCGCGTCGGTGCGGCGGCTCACGTGGCCGCTGACGCTTGTCACGAATTCCGGGGGGGTGCCGAGGGCTTCCTGCAGGCGGTTCGTGGCGTCGCTTGCGCCGTGGACGAGGACCCAGTCCACCCGGCCGAGGCGGCGCGTGCGCGCGGCGAGGTCGTCGAGGAGGGGCGCGTAGTCGATGCCGTCGGCACCGCCGACCTTGATCACGATCATGGGGATGGGACTCCTGTTCTGGATGGCTGATGCCGTTCGATTGGCTGGCGGGGCGGGTTGCGCCGCCGGCCCCGCTGCGCACGATCGCCGTCGGCAGCTCGCTGGCGCCGTACGCGCAACCCGAGCGCACGGGCGCCACCTTCCAAACGTCGCAGAGCGCGTGGGCGGAGCTCGTCCGCGAAACCGCTGCGACCT
>JBFILE010000642.1:0-1703 GCA_041599855.1 Thermoplasmatota archaeon | reverse complement strand
GGTGATGCGCAACCGCACCACGAACACGCCGCCCTGCCGATACGCGTACGAGGCGGTCACGTTCCCTTCGGTGAACGTGGCGTTCTCCCCGAAATTCCATTCGTGCCGGGTGATGTTGGTCGCGGCGGCTCCCGGCACGGATTCGGATGCGTCCGTCCGGAAGACGAGCCCGGTCTTCCCCATCTGGGGCGTGATGGTGAAGAAGGCGACGGGGTGGTCGCTCCCCGCGAGCGCCACGGGGCCGGCGTCGTCGTCGGAAGCGTTCGCGCCCTGCGCCATGGCGGGGCCCCAGATTCCCGATGCCGTCACGACCGCAACCAGCAGGATCGCCGCGCGGCACGCGCCCGCAGACCGCGGGCTCGGGCCGGCCGGGGGCGGGCGAACGCGGCGGAGGTTCTGCGACGGCATCGGAGGGGGCTCCCTGCTGGGATCAGACCTGCCACTTGTCCATGATGGTCTGCAGGGTGCCATCTTCCTTCATGGAGCGGAGGGCGCCGTTGAGGGCATTCAGGAGGTCCGTGTCGCCCTTCTTCACGGCGATGCCGAACTGCTCGTCCACCGGGATCTCGAAGGCGGCCTTGAGTTCGCCACCGGATCGGGAGATCAGCTCGCGCACCGCGGCGCGGTCGATCATCATGGCGTCCACGTCGCCGCGCTTCAGGCTTTCCGCACACTGGGGGAAACTGTTGAGGAGCACGAGGGTTTCGTTCGTGGCGCCCACATTCGTGCGCAGCCACGATTCACTCGTCGTCCCGACCTGGGTGCACACGTTGCGGCCTTCCAGGTGTTCGGGCTGGGTGATGTCGGACGTGTCCGAGCGGATGCCGACCAACAGCGCATTGTCGTAGTAGGGGATTGTGAATGCGACCTGCTGCTTCCGGTCCTCCGTGATGGTGAATGCGCTGATGCCGCCATCGAACTGGCCGCTCTGGATGGAGGGGATGATGGCATCGAACTGGGCATTCTGGAGCTTGATGTCGTAGTTGGTGCGATTCGAGATCTCGGCGATGACGTCCGCATCGAAGCCGACAATCTCGCCACCGACGAGGTCCTCGAAGGGCGGGTACGCGGCCTCCGTCCCGAAGGTCACCGTGATGGGGCCGCCCATGCCGGCGCCCTTGTCGCCATCATCGGAGGCGCAGCCGGCGAGAAGGACCGGGAGGAGGAGAGCAACAGCAAGCAATGTGGTCTTGGGGAAAATCGTGGACAACAGTCACACCGCGCAGACGACCGGTCGTGTGAACCAAAAAGGTGTCGGGTTGATCGGTGCTTGGTCCCGCTGGCAGAATCCGTTCGATCCGGCGGTTGCCGGTGCGTATCCAGCCGGCTGCTGCGGCGCCGCGGGTGTCCTCCGTCGCCGGCCGCGCGGGGCGGGCCGTGGGGACGTACCCTGCAGGTCCGTCCTTCCGGGTTCCGGCGAGAGTGGGTCCGTCCGGATTCGACTCCGTGTGCAATCGTCCTCCGTACGGACCGTTGTGGTCCTCACCCTTCGGGTTCGGATAAAAGTGGGTCCGTCCGGATTTGAACCGGAGTCGCAGGCTCCCAAAGCCCGAAGTATACCAAGCTAACCCACGGACCCGTGGTTTGGAGGTGGGCGAGTGATGGCTCCCTATTTCAAGGAATCCATCACTTGGCGGGGAGAAGGGGGGAATGCACCGGGGCCCGTGCAGTATTTCATCGGCCACGCGGGACGCGTTGTCGAT
>JBFILE010000641.1:0-1706 GCA_041599855.1 Thermoplasmatota archaeon | reverse complement strand
GGCGTCGTCAAGGGGCGGGCAGGCGTCATCGTCCGTCGTCGTCGAGGTACCGGTGGATGGCCGGCGTCGTCCGTCGTCGTGGGACAGGTGCGCCGGCGTCAGTCGTGGAGGGGCCGGTGGGCGGGCGTCCGCCATCGTCGAGGGCCGGGAGTACCGGCGCCCCACCGCCCGCGTCGAGGTCCGCGCGTGGTGCGGAGCATGCACCACCGGACCCCTGCTTCCGGTGACGTCACTCGGATCGGGTGGTGACAACTGCTTAAGTGCCAACCAATCAAGGACACACGGAGGCAAACCCGTGGAAATCGAGAAGATGACATCGGAAGGAGTGAGCTCGCTGACGCGCACGATGGCGCTGATCGCCAAACACCCGCTGCACGTGAGCGGCGCATACCGCATCTGATCGACGCACGACCTCGGAGGGGCCCGCGGCGCGGACGCGCGGCTCACCTTCTGGGAGGCAAGGGACGAAGTCCCTCCGAGCCGTCGCCGTATCGTTCCTCATCCCACGGGTCCGCGTTGTTGTTGTAGCCGCGGACCTCCCAGAACCCCGGCTCGTCCTCGGTTGCGAAGCGCAGGCCGCGGAGCCATTTCGCACTCTTCCAGAAATAGCGATGGGGAAGGAGGAGCCGCAGCGGGAATCCGTGGTTCGGCTCAAGGTCCTTGCCGCCGTATCGGTACGCAAGGAGTGCGTCCTCGCGGAGGAGGTCGTCGAGGAGCACGTTCGTCGTCCACCCTTCCTCGCATTCGGCAACGACGAAGCGGGCGTTCTCGTGGGGGTTGGCAAGGCGTACGATCTCCGCGGCCGGGACGCCCTCCCATTCCGTATCGAGCTTGCTCCACGTGGTGACGCAATGGATGTCGCATGCGACGCGCCTGGTCGGGAGCTTCCGGAAGGCGTCGTGGCTGAGGGTGAGTTCGTTCTCCACGGCGCCCGTGACCCGGAGATTCCATTCCCTGAGGTCGTACGAGGGAACGGTCCCGGCGTGGAGGACCGGGAATTTCTCGGTCACGAACTGGCCGGGGGGAATGCGCTCCCGCGGGTAGCGGGACTGATCCGGGATCGGCACGCGGGAGCCAGCGTGACGCTCCCGGAAAGGCTTTTTGGGGACCGTCGCCTCGCACCCTCATGCACGGCGACAGCACCCGCTTCGTGGAAACCGTGGGCATGGGCCCCGAGCAGGACGGAAGCGGCCACGGGTCCCTCGCCGAATATGCAACGGATCCGCATCTCACGCCGTACTTCTGGTTGGCAGCGCTCATGGCCGCCGTGGCGGTTGTGGTCGGGCTCGTAGCCGTCTTCGACCGCTTGTGAGCGATACGGTGGGGGCGGTCCCCGATTCCCCCCGGCCGGCTCCGCTCCCTTCTTGCCGACTGCCTTGATGAGGCGTCGCTGGGGGCTGCCTGGTGCCGAGCCGGCCCTTCGACCGGCCGGTGGGGCTGGTGAACGACGTGCCTTTCGCCAATGGGTCGATGAACGTGAGGCAAACCCCATACCCTCCGGACGGCGCCCCTTTCCTGCGGGAACCGGTGCGCGCGTTTCTCAGCCTCCCCAACTTCGCGCGCGCCGGTCCCGACACCCCCTTGTCATGGCCATGCTGCCATGGACAGATCCCATCACGGCGCAAAGGATCGGCCTGCGACCATGTTGTTTGTCATCATCCGGCAGACAAATCCTATTGTCCGCCCGGTGCGAGTGGGGGTCAGAG
>JBFILE010000640.1:0-1707 GCA_041599855.1 Thermoplasmatota archaeon | reverse complement strand
TACGCGCGGGATGCCCGCCGCAACTCTTCCCGGTTCCTCCGCCATCGGATCAACTGGTCTGCGACCTTCGGGGTGACGTCTCGCCTCGAGAAATGATGCGCACCCGACGCCGGAACCACCAGCAGGACCTCATGGCCCTTCCGCTTCAATCGATCAAGGAGGATCCGGGCCCGCTGTGGGGTTTCCTCACCGTCGATGATCGCGATCACAAGACACGGCTGTGACGATGCGCGGGCGACGGCGCCGAGGGCGGCATCCACCGCCCGCGCGGGGGCATGCCCGTGACCGCGGAACGCATCAAGGGTCTCCATGTACGCGCGCTCGCCCGGATGAAGCGGGGCCGGGGCCGCCGACGCCACATCCACCACAGCCGGCAAGGTCCGGAGATCTTCGCCCGGCGGAAGATGTGCCACACGGGCGAAGGCATCGGCAACGGCCCGCCGGGTCATGCTGCAACGGACCATCGCCTCCACACCCCGCTCGCTGAATGCGACGAATCCTGTCGAGACGTTCGCAGCATGGGATGCAGCCACGAGACCGAGTGCGATCCGACTCGCCGTCGAGATCTTGCTGGTTCGGCGCTGCCACCTCATGCTGGTTGTGGCATCGAGCAGGATCATCACCGGGCGGACACTGTCCTTGCGCAGTTCGCGCGCAACGACCTCACCTGTCTTCGTGGTCTGCGCCCAGTCGATGTCGCGAAGCCGGTCGCCCGGCTGATACGGTCGAAGACGCTCGATCTCGGGTTCCCAGTCCACGCCGACCCGTCGCCGATCGCGGCGGCCCATACCGGCCCGGCGACCGGCGTGACGCCCGCCGCCCAGCACCTCCGACTCAGCAAGCACCGGGAAATACGACACCAACGGCACGTTGGTGATCTCCTCCACAAGCCCCCAGGAATCCTGGTAGCGGACGCGGACCGAATCGAGGGATCGCGCACCTGGATCCGGCGCCACGAGCTCCAACGTCAGGGCGGCACGCCCGCGTTCCGCCCGGTGATGGCGCGAGAGGACCTTGACGGAACTCGGGAGGTTCTCCTCGATGAACATCGGGGCGCGGCCTCCGCTGTCGGTTGCCGTCGTGACCAGCTTGAACGGCTCGCCGGCCACGACCCGGTCCGGGACCTCGCGTTCCACCGTCACATCCGCGCGCGGCGCACGCACGACGGACACCAACGCCACAAGAAACGTCCCAAGGATGGCCGGCGCGAGGTTGCCCAGAATGACGCCGATCGGGAACAACGCCCAGCCGAGCGCAAACATCAGGGTCCCGACCCGCGAGCGCCTCATGCCTTGGCCTCGGGAGCCTCCACGGGAACTTGGATCCGTTCAAGGATATCCTTGACCACATCCGGCTTGTCGACCTGCCGGATCTCCGCGTCCGGCACGAGGATGAGTCGGTGGGCGATGACGTATGGCGCCATGTACTGGATGTCGTCCGGGATTACATAGTCCCTGCCTTCCAGGAGTGCCCGCGCGCGACTTGCCGCGACAAGGTGTTCGCCGGCACGGGGCCCGGCCCCAAGTTCGACTTCCGCATGACTCCGCGTTGCGCGGCAGATGTCCATGGCGTAGGCCACGACGTCGTTTTCCACGCGAACCTGCGCGAATGCCGAACGGAGCGTCTTCACCAGGTCGGGGATCGGCTGGGGCGGGGTCCGTTTCCGCAGCTTGCCGAGAAGCATGTCCTGTTCGATTTCTCGAGGGG
>JBFILE010000639.1:0-1712 GCA_041599855.1 Thermoplasmatota archaeon | reverse complement strand
GGATGACGGCATCCAGCAGCGCCGCGGATTCCTCATGGCACCCGGCGATCCGAATGCGGAACTCCTGCCTGACGAATACCGCAAGGTGCTCGTCGGGGAGGGCGCGTTCCTCAACGCGAGCCACGTGAACGCCCTGCGTCCCGTCACACCCATCCTGACCACCCTGACCCAGGTGAACGCCGCGCTCGCTGCGAGTCGCGAGGGCATGGGGGAAGGCATGGGAACAGGAGGTGCGCCGGGCGTGGATCTCGAAGCCATCACTGCCGAGTTCCTCCGAGCCGGCAAGACCGCACTCCTTGGCCGCCAGTGGGGCGTCCGCGACCCGCCCGTGGACCAGTACGTCACGGATGCGGTGCCCCACGTCCCTGTTGAAGCATCGGAGACGTTGAGCCACACGTTCCGTGTGGCCCGCGACAACGGGCCCGCAACCTCCGTGGACCTGGCCTTCGACTTCGTCGTGCGCCACCGCTTCGAGGACTACATCGTGGATGCCCTGCCGGCGCTCCCGCGCATCGATCTGGAACTCCTCGACTTCATGGTCAACAACGTGACCATGGACAAGCTCGACCTCGCCCAGAAGGAACTCGATGTCATCATCGGCGAATCCGACGTGGCCAGGGACACGTTCCTTGATGCGCGGTGGCTCGCGAACCACACCCTCGCGGACCTCGGCTACACGGTGGCGTCCTTCGCGGACGTCCTCCTTCCGCTCCTCACCGACCTCATCAAACTGGAGGTCCCGGTCTCCGAGATCCTGAACGACCTCGACCGCCTCCAGATGAGCCTGCCCACCTTCGGTGCGGGCCATTCCGTCAAGGTCGTCATCGTGCGCCCCAACGGCACGAGCGAGGTCCTCGCGGAACGCACATCCTACGGCACGGATCGACCGGTCACGGATTTCACGCCCATGCGCCCCGGGGCGGACGCCCGCGTGTCCTTCCTGCCGGCGGCCGCGGACGGTCGCTACGACGTGCGCCTCGGCATGGATGTCGGTCGCTTCGAGAAGGTCCGCATGCACTTCGAGGAAGCGGACGCCTCCCGGCTCTTCCCGGTGACCGGTGATTACACGATCCGCATCGAGACGGGTCTGCGGTCCGCGGATCGGCCGGCGCCCGGCGTCATCCACGAGGTCGACTACGGGCACTTCCTGTTTCACGTCGGGGTCACGAGCCCGAACGAGGCGCCCGACCCGTCGTTCACGTGGCGGGGCCCCGTGGGCGTCGGCGCAGCCGCCGGATTCCGCACCGTCGGCAACACCGCGACCCTCGCCAACCAGGAGGACCCGGACGGCCATGTCGCCTCCTACGAGTGGACGTTCCCGGCTGCGGCCGTGAGCAGGGTGACCCTCGGTGGCCACACGCTCGTTCCCGATTCGGATGCCGGCATCCTCGATGACCGCGTGACGAACGCGGCAGCCACGGGATGGAGCGCCACCGTCCGCCACCTCACCATGGAGACGATCGGTGACGCCATCGTCCTGCGATACGACGTGAATCCCTGTTCCGGCGCATCACCCGCCGCAACGTTCGACACGGCCGGCGAACACGCCGTCACCCTTCGCGTCACGGACGACAAGGGCGCAATGTCCACCCTCACCCAACTCGTGACCGTGGGCGCGTCCCGCCGCGCCCCGGAACTCGTGGACGACCCCTTCGTCCACGACGGGAAGACGTGGCTCACGTGGCAGGAGAATCCCGGTTCCCTCATGCTCG
>JBFILE010000638.1:0-1712 GCA_041599855.1 Thermoplasmatota archaeon | reverse complement strand
GCGTCCAGCGTGGACACGTCGATGACCCAGAGGCCGCCGTGGTACATGGCCACGTAGAGGCGGCCGCCCACGACCTGGAAGTTGTGCATGCTGAAGCGGACGTGCTCGCCCGCGTATTCCTCCGCGGGTTTCGGGATCCATTCGCCGAGGAGCACGGGGTTCTCGTAGTCGGTGGCGTCGAGGAGGAACACGGTGGGTTGAAGGCTGTACTCGGGGAGGGTCGCGATGATGCGGCGGCCTTCCACGGCGAACGCCATGCTCGTGTGGAGGTTGCCGTCGTACATGTCGTTCGACCCTTCGCCGCGCCAGACACCGAGGAGGGTCGGGTTCGCGGGATCACGCACGTCCACGGCGTGGACGCCGGCGTCCCAGAAGCTCACGAACATGACGGGGTCACCCGTGAGGGGGTCCGCCTGCACCGTCATGTCGTGGGTCATCTCGCTTCCTCCGCCAAGGGGGGCGAGGACCGGGACGACGGGGCCGCCATCCAGCGTGTAGGCCCCGACGGGGACGAGGGTGACGGTGGCGGGCGTGTCGATGATGCTGAAGATGCGGACGGTGCCGTCATTGGGCGCGCAGTACAGGTTGGCGCCGTACACCTCGATCATGTGGCATCCGGTGGGCATGAGCCATTCGCCGACGAGGACGGGCGCCTGCGGAACCGCGATGTTGTACGCCTGGACCCCCATGTTCGCCGCAAGCTGGGTGGCGACGAAGACGAAGGTCTCCTTGTACGCCTTCACGTCCGCGGTGACCCCCTGGAGCGGGATGTAGCCGATGGCGTTCGGGGCTTCCCGATCCATGATGTCCACGAGGTACACGCCGCCCACCATGGAAGCCACGGCGAGCATGTCGTCGCTGACGATGTCCATCTCGGCGAAGTTCACGAGATGCGGGTACTCCTCGAAAGCCGTGATCCCGAGGACCTCCATGGTGGGCGTGATGAGGGCGTGCGCGTCGAGGGGCCCGTGGTCGTGGCCGATGATCATGGGGTCCTCGAAGCCGCCGAGGGGGTCGTGGACGATGCCGGGGAGGGGGTCCGTGGACCCGCCCTCGAGGGGGATGTCCGGGGTGATGCATCCGGCGGCGATGAGGACAATGCCGACGATGACGGGCAGGGACGCGGGCGCGCGCATGGCGTCCCCATGGGCGGGCAGGGTTGAAAAGGGTTCACCGTGCCCGGGAGGGGCGGGCCGAGGGATCATTGGGTCCCGACCACGGTCCGGAACGAGGCCCCGCGATATGGGGCACACCGGAATGCGGGGCAGGGACCGCGGGTGTGGCCGCCCTCTCGATAGTGCCAAGTGACGGAGGATCGCGCGGGGAAGTGTCGCCTCCGGGGCGTGGCGGAGCGGGTGAGGGGTGGGGTGCAGGTCGTGGGGAGCCCGCGCCGGGAGTGGGCTGGCGGGGGCCCGAATTGTCTCACCCACCCGTCGCGACCCTGGCACTCCCGTTGGTCGGCACCCGCGTCGGCACCCCCCTCGGCGCCACCCACACGGTCCGCCAGCGGACGCCCCAGCGCCTCCATTGGCCCCGACCCATGCACGCCGTATCGATGACATTTAAAACCGATCTGCCCCCTGACCGGGTCGTGGCCACCGACGACACCCCCCAACCCGTCACTGCGGGTCGCAAGGTCGCGGTCCTCGCGCTTTCCGCAGTCCTCCTCGTCACCATGGTGACCTTGGCGGCCCGTTTGGGCACTGCGCACG
>JBFILE010000637.1:0-1713 GCA_041599855.1 Thermoplasmatota archaeon | reverse complement strand
TCGCGCGCGCCGGTCCCGACACCCCCTTGTCATGGCCATGCTGCCATGGACAGATCCCATCACGGCGCAAAGAATCGGCCTGCGACCATGTTGTTTGTCATCATCCGGCAGACAAATCCTATTGTCCGCCCGGTGCGAGTGGGGGTCAGAGAGTGTCGGCGCGGCGCCTTCTCCCTCAGCCTCCATAGCCTCCTGCCGCGTCGACACCTCGCCTCCTTCTTTCCCCTCCTCTTCGAGCATCGGGTCCGACATCCCGGACCCGGATTCTTGTCTGTCAATCCCGAGCGGACAAAACCTATAGCCCCCCGGCTGCCCCTTGTCGTTTCAGAGAGCGTCGGCGCGACTCTTCTCCCTCAGCCTCCCTAGCCTCCGTTGCGCCGGCGCCTCGCCTCCTTTTCCTTTCCGATTCTCGATTCGGATCCCGGCCCGGACGGGCCGAGCTTGTCTGTCAATCCCGAGCGGACAAAACATATAGCCTCCCCGCCGCCCCTTGTCGTTTCAGAGAGCGTCGGCGCGACTCTTCTCCCTCAGCCTCCCTAGCCTCCGTTGCGCCGGCGCCTCGCCTCCTTTTCCTTCCTTTCACACTTCGCGCTCAGGACCCTCCTTGTCGAGGGGTCCGTCGTGTGGCAACGACTCCGGTCCGCCATCGGGCATGAACCCGTGTCCACGAACCCCGGCTCCCGGCGTTCGAGATGATCCACGCATCAGCTGTTGTGGCGCGTTGCGCAGGATCGGCCGGACGAGCGCCATCGACCGGCCGCCCCTGATGCGGCGTGGCGATCCGTGTACGGACCGCATCCGTGGCAGGAGGACACTGCTGCCCCGGCGATCTGTGCAAATGTTGTGTGTCGGTCGCGGCCGGACAAAATTCGATACCCCCGGGATGTCCCTGTAAGGTTTAGAGAACGACCGGTGCGATGGTAATTCTCCAGCCTCCAAGCCTCCCTTAGCCTCCTACCCCCTCTGTCGCACCGGTCGTCCCTCTGCTTTCTTTTCTTCCCCTTGCTCCCGACCCCCTGAGCCAGCCGACGGCAGGCTTCGGGATGGTCAGGCGTGATCACGGGTTCCATCGGATCATTGCGCACGAAACCCCCGCACCTCGCGAGGTTCCGGCGGCGCAGGCCAATGCTTCAGACCCTGAACCGGCGGCGTCGATCCGGATATCCCGCGGCGAAGCATACGACGCGAGCCACGGAACGTGTGCCCGGCCCCCATGGGGAGCGGCGACCAGGAGTTCCTCAAGAATCGTCCGCCCGGTTCCCTCGTGTACAACCGCGGCAGCGACACATCCGCCGGCAAGGCAGACGAGGGCATCGATCCGACCGGCCATCGTTTCGTTCGCCCACCTATTCTCCCGGGTGCGGTGCTGCAGACGAGCGCCGGAGGCGATGACGAATTCGTCGACCGTCCGGGCAACATGCGCATCCATTGTGTCCACGTTCCCGGCATCGGACACCGCAAACGCGTTTCCTTCCATTAGATGAAGGCGCGCGTGGAACGTCCCGTTCGCGCCGCTCACGGTCATGAAGCCGGCTGCGCCCGGAATCGCGGCCACGCTTCGCGCCCTGTCCGCTTCGAGGGTTCGACGGCGACATGCAGGACGCGGACCGTGGTCGGAGCAGCCTCGTCGGGAACCCGGTACGCGATCATGAAATCGCCAGCGTGAGTCGTGATCGCCGGCCGTCCCGTGGCTGGGGCAGCAAGATCGAGGGC
>JBFILE010000636.1:0-1722 GCA_041599855.1 Thermoplasmatota archaeon | reverse complement strand
GTGTATGAGTGTATGAGTGTATGAGTGTATGAGTGTATGAGTGTATGAGTGTATGAGTGTATGAGTGTATGAGTGTATGAGTATGCGAGTCTAAGCCATCGTCGTAGGCGGGGGAGGCACGGTCAATCGGACAACCTGCCGTCCGCAAGCATGCCGCGCGCGTCCACGGCGGGCGCGGGGCCCCCAGGCATATCCGCCCAGCAAAGGTTCTCCGACTGTCGCGTTCCGGCGTTGGCCCACTTGGAGGCCGATAGGAATGCCGACGGCAAGCGGGTGGGGCGGCGGGCCGCGGGCCGGCGGGACGCGCGCGGGCCATGCCGGATCCCACCCGTCATCCCGGACGACGTGCCGCCCACCCACGGCGTCGCTCGGAGCCGGAGCCGTTCCGGGCTCCGGGCCCCAGAGCCAGGGATCCTACTTCCCCTGCCACTTGGCGGCGCGGCGCTCCATGAACGCGCGCATGCCTTCCTTCTGATCCTCGGTGGCGAACGTCTGTGCCACCGCTTCGAGTTCGTACGCGAGACCGGTTTCAAGGTCCACGTCCACGCCGCGGTTCACGCTCGCCTTCGCAAGCTCCATCGCCACGGGGGCGTTCCCGGCGATGGCGCCCGCCATCTTCTTCGCCGCAGCCATCAGTTCCCCAGCCGGGAACACGTCGAGCACAAGGCCCATCGTCTTCGCTTCCGCAGCACCGAAGCGGCGGCCCGTGTAGATGAGTTCCTTCGCGCGCTGGCGCCCGACGAGGCGCGGCATGCGCTGGGTGCCGCCGAAGCCGGGGTGGATGCCGAGGGTGACCTCGGGGAGTCCGAACATGGCCTTCTCGCTCGCAAGCAGGATGTCTCCCGCACTGGCAAGTTCGAGGCCGCCACCGAATGCGAAGCCGTTGATCGCAACGATGACGGGGCATCGCGTCATCTCCACCTGCCGCATGACGCGCTGGCCCATGAGTGTGAACTTCCGCGCCTCCACGCTCGTCTTCGTGGACATGGCCTTGATGTCCGCGCCCGCGACGAATGCCTTCTGCCCTTCGCCGGTGAGGATGATGCACCGGACGGCCGCGTTCTCCTCCGCCATGCGGAATGCATTCCCGAGGTCCGTGAGGACCTTCTCGTTGAGGGCGTTCAGCGCCTCGGGGCGGTCGATGGTGACGGTGGCCACGTGGCCATCGACTTCGACACGGACCGTGGGAAGGTCGAACGGCGCGTTCGTGGCACCGAGGCGCGCGAGCTCCTTCGGCACCGGGAACGCATCGCCCCACTTCGCGTTCAGTTTCGACACGTGCGCGAGGGCTGTCTTCGTGCCGATGTCGTTCATCATCGCGAACGGGCCCTTCGCCCACCGGAGGCCGACCGTCGCACCCTTGTCCGTGTCGAGGGCCGTTGCGACGCCTTCCTCGACGAGGTGGCCCGCGATGCCGAACGCGACCCCGAGGAGGCGTTCCTTGACCGCGTCCTTCCGCGATTCGTCCACGTCACCCCCGAGGTCCCAGTTCGCCTTCTTCTCCTCGACCTGCACGCGGAGGAGTTCACTCGGCTTGTAGTACTCCGTGAACGCCTCGTACAGGCTCGTCTGCGCGTGGAGGCTGATGGGGACACCGGTCACGTTCATGAGTTCGAACGGGCCCATGCCGATCTGGAACGCTTCCTTCGCCGCCACCTCGATGGTGGGGATGTTCGCGACGCCTTCCTCACGGATGCGCACGCTCTCGTTGATCCACGGCAC
>JBFILE010000635.1:0-1733 GCA_041599855.1 Thermoplasmatota archaeon | reverse complement strand
GGGACCGCATCATCCGCGGCCTCCTCCCGACGGGCCTCCTCATGGAGATCGTGGACGAAGCCCGCTCGCCACCGGTGACGAGCCGGTCCGCAGGCTACCGGGACATCGCTGCTGCCCGTGCGATCGCCCTCGGCGTCGGCGTTCCCTTGGCCGGGGTCCCGTCGCGCGCCGAGCCGTCGGAGGGGGAGTTGCGGGACATCCAGCGCAAGAGCCGCATCGCGAGCGATGGCAAGTTCACCATCGGCCGGGCGGATGCGCGGCGCGTCGCATTGGGGCGCATCACGCTGGATGAGGCGGTGGAGCGGCCGGCGGATGGGTGATGGCCTACGAGTGACCGGTTCCTCGGCACGCGCGGGCGACCCTGCATGCGACAGCCCTTGACGATGTTCGCCGCGGGATTGTCTGCGTTCGCCCGCCCCCCGCCAACCGACGCGGGCGCGCTTCGCGCGCCGCGTCCTGCGGCCCACCGCCTGCCTCAGGATTGGCAGAAGGGTCGGAACGACGTGGAATCGGACAGGGAATCCCGGTCGCTGCCTACATACCCTCCATCGATGGCCTCCTGCCGGTAGTGGGATGTGCTGAGCCAAGACGGGAAACCGCCGAGTCCGAGCGTATATCCTGAGTCCGCCAAGACGTTCAGGTCATCGGTGGGGATCGTGAACGTCATGTCGGCGCCATCCCAGGTCACGTTCAGGTACGTGTCGAGCTTGCCGAAGAAAATGTGCTCGTAGTCCCCAAAACCGGCGTCGCCTGGATACCCCATCCTCATCCAGAACGCATAGAGGCCCTCGTACTCAGGATGGGTGAAAGGGAGGTAGAACTGGTATGCGGGCGCCTCGGTGGACCCGGTCACGGAGTTGGTGGTCCGTGCGGGCGTGCCCGCAAATCCTGCGCGAACCGTGAGCCCTTCCGAGGTCAGGACGTATTCCTGATGGAGGATGTCGGTGGGAGATAGATCTGCGTGGTAAAGGGCGTGGTCCTCCACCACGCGGACCCGGTCCTCGTGATTGAATGGCCATATGAGGTACGGGATCAGGTGGCTCCCGATGGGAATGTCGGTCATCGTGCCCACGGGGTCGCGGCGGCCGTCCCGATGATCGTCTTGGGCATCCTCAAGGGAGTGGGACGCTACGCACGGGGCCTGCGCGTCGCCCGCGGCAACGACGATGCCGAAGCCCGGGACAACGAGGCAAAGCAGGGTCAGGATCTGGAGATGGCGAAAGCCAAACATCCCACCGAGAACCTTCGCACCAGTATTAATTATTGTTATCGATCAAGTCATTTGATGATCATCATACTGTCGGCGCCCAGCGGACGCTCCTGGCGTGGATGCGCCCGCGCCGGAAGGACGACCGGGGGCGGGCCGCACTTGCCCTGTCCGTGCCCGACGCGGCTGGAATGCAAGCAATCGCGCCGCTTCACAACGTCCCGGTTCCCCAATCTCCGCGCCCTCCGCGCCCTCTGTGGTGATGGAACCGCTCGATGAGAAACCCCACAATCCCGAGCCCCGTCAACCAGGTTAGCCAACTCTCCGAAGCTCCGTTGCTCCGCGTTGATTGGAAGTCAGAATGCAACCGGATCATCCCTCGCCACGATTCCCCGGACAAGACCACCCCCCTGGGAACCCCCGCCCAACAACGGTTAAGTAATCCACTCCGGGATGGCTCGCGCATGCGACCCGCTCCCCTGGGTATTCCCGTCCTTGCCGCCGCCCTCATCCTGATCCTGCCGGC
>JBFILE010000634.1:0-1752 GCA_041599855.1 Thermoplasmatota archaeon | reverse complement strand
CGGCCGGACCCACCTTGACGCCTGCCTGTTCGAGGCCGAGGCCTTCGACGTTGGCACGTCGCCCGACCGCCACGAGAATCTTGTCCACAACGACGGTGCGATCCGCGCCCCCCTCGCCCGCGAGAGTCACTTCAAGGCCTCCGCCTCCGTCGGTCCGCGCAACGGATGCGACCCGCGTGCGAACCACCACGTCGATGCCGTCAGCCACGAGCAGGTCGCGCGCGAAACAGCTGACATCCTCGTCCTCCGCCCGCAGAATGCACTCCATGGTTTCGACGACAATGACCTTGGCCCCAAGGCGATGGAACGCCTGCGCCATCTCGATGCCGATGGGCCCGCCGCCGATGACGAGGAGCCGTTGCGGAACCTCATCGAGGCCTTCCGTGAACAGGGTCTCGTTGGTGAGGCAATCAGCATCCTCGATGCCGGGGATCGGCGGGACCGCCGGGCGGGAGCCCGTGGCGATGATGATCTTCTTTCCGCGGAGTTCCCGGTCGCCCACGCGCAGCGTATCGCGGCCCGTGAAGACCGCCGATTCCCCAAGCATCACGTCGATTCCCATGGCGCGCCAGCGCTCGGCGTCATCGTGGCGGCCGATGCTTTCCATGACGCGGTTCACGCGGCCGAAGACCTCGCGGCCGGCGGGTGGCGTGAGATCAGCCTTGAGACCGAAGTCCCCGGCGCGGCGGATGAGGTTCGCCACGCCCGCGGATCGGATCAGGGTTTTCGACGGTACGCAGCCGAAGAGCAGGCAGTCGCCGCCGAGGCGGTCGCGCTTTTCAATCAGGGCGACCTTGAGGCCGAAGTTTGCGGCGCCGGCCGCAGAGACGAGGCCACCGGACCCGCCCCCGAGGACAATGAGATCGTAATCTTGGACAGACATGGGAGCACGGGGGGGTCAGCGGGGCATTCAAGTGCGAATCATTGATGTCGCGGGTTCCAGTGGGGCTGGAATGGTCACACCTTGTACTCGCGCACTTCCGCATGCTCAAGGTCCACGCCGAGGCCGAGGACGAGGCGGTTCACGAAGTTGAAGTAGCCCGTGATGGCGGCCGCGGCAAGGACGTCCTTGTCGTCGAACCCCTGCTTTCGCACGGCATCCACGTCCGCGGATTCCACGGCATTCGGCGTGCGCGTGAGTTTGGTGGCGTAGGTGACGAGGGCACGGTCCCGGTCATTGAGGCCCGCCTTCTCGGGACTTGCCATGAGGTCCGTCACAAGTGACGCCTCCTTTTCGTAACGGGCGAACGCTTCGCCGTGGTGGACGGTGCAGTACTCGCAACCATTCAGGCGGCTGACTGCGGTGGCAATCAGTTCCCGTTCCCGGCGTTTCAGGCCGCCCTTCCCGAACATGAGCGTCATGTAGAAGTCGAGGTGCCCCTGCATGAGTTCCGGGTGAAGGCTCGCAATCTGGTGCACGTGGGCAATGGACCCGCGCGCACTCCCGATCCGGTCATAGATCTCCTTGAGATCGCCTTCGGCCTTGTCCGGGGACACGACCGCGATGAATGCCATGGTTGCGGCGAGCGGCGCCCTGCATCATAAAGGGCAGTGGGAACCGTTGCATCCGGGATTGATCCTTCCGGGCGTGGATGAGCGCTCCCCGTTGGCGCCAGGCGCTTCGCTGGCGCGGGCGCCCCCGGGTTTCCCGCGGTCTACCTCGCTGCGTTGCCCCCCAGTAGTGCCAACCTGAGTCTTGTCATCCAGCGAGGGGTCACCATCCGGGGGAGGCGGAGCGGGTGGCGGGGTGGG
>JBFILE010000633.1:0-1763 GCA_041599855.1 Thermoplasmatota archaeon | reverse complement strand
TGAACAGCAGGCCCTCGCCAAGTACGGCCTTGACTACGTGACGGACACGTACCTGCCGGAGAAGCTGGCCGAGATGGGCATCATTTGAATGGAGGCGGCGGAGGGGGTGCCTGCGGTCGAGCGCGCCTTCGAGGTCCTCCACGCCCGGCGGCGCTGCCACGATGTGACACCCGATGGGACGCGGGTCGCGGCGGTCGCGAGGACGAGCCCGAGGCCTTGTCATGCGCGTTGCGTGCAGCTCAGCCGAAGGATAGCCACCCGGTCAGCGAGCGCCCGACGCTGCCCGTGCCGGGGTCATCGCCACGGCACGCGCATCGGTCGCCGGGGCTAACGTTCGTTCCACGCGGTGTCCCTTCATTCCGACGAGTCGTCCCCATCGTCCGCGGCCGCTTCGACCTTCGTCTCCTTGACCTTCCGCGGCCGGAACGGGATGCCGCGGCGGCCCGCCTCGAACCCGAGTTCGCGGAATGCAGCCGCCACATGACCGCCGAGCGGCAGGCGCACGGTGGCAAGGTCCAGGTCGAACAGGGCCGCCGCAGCGGCCTTCGGCGGGAACTTCTGGGTCCCGATCTTCACGTAGTAGCTGATGCCGAGCCATTCGTCCGGCGCCGGCACCGGGATCTTCCCGACGGCACCTTCCACGTCCGCCTTCGAGAGGGCGGCATCGCCGTGCCGGGAGCCATCCTTCGAGAAGAGCACCATGCGATCCTCGTGGGCGCGGGGGATCACGAACGGGAGCGGGGCAGGTGAGGGTGCGGCTTCGGGTTCGGCCGCGGGGGACGCGGGCGCGTCGGTCATGACGCCGGGCATCGCGGCGGCCACTATTGAACCCTGCGGGGTGGAGGCGGGTTCCCGGGGGCCTCCGGCGCCATGCACGGGTCCGGTCCGGCCGCCGTCCGGTTCGAAGGATCTACCACAATCCGTTTCCTGCACCGCCGGGCATTCCGCGGCCATGACGAAGGTCCACTGCACCGTCGACAACTGCGAGTACTGGAAAGAGGACAACTTCTGCAAGGCGAGTGAGATCTTCATCGCCGGCCCCGGGATCCGACCAAACGAGGAGATCGACCACCACGGCCGAGGCATCGAGCGGCACGCGCACACGCCGACGGACCGCAAGGACGGGACGTTCTGCTACACGTTCGAGCCGAACGGGCATCGTCGGTGAGCGAGGAGGGTCGGGGGCTGGCCTGATGGGCGAGCTGTTGAGGGCGGACGCCGGCTCGCGGTGGCGCATGCGCCGGTGGACGGGAGGGGGTGATGCGAATCCGAGCCAAGGCTGATCGGCCCGTGCAGCGACCACCGCAACTGCCCTTGATTGCCAGTCGCAGGGATGGCGGCTTCGGCTCAACCGGAACCCGTCAACGTGACATGGCAAATCTTTAGAACCTCCAACCCCACTTCCCACGCCGAAGGGAGCGACCATGGCGAGGTTCCAGCACGCATCCACCGTCCTCGTACTCGCCATCGTCCTCGCGCTCGCCACGCCCGCCTGGGCGGCGCTTACGCAACCCCACGGCCCCGGGGACGTGCCGTTGCCGCTCGCGCGGAACCTAATCGACGAAGCCCTCGACCGGGACGATGCGTCCGCGTTGACGATCCTTGAAGCCACCATGGCCATCCGCGGCGTTGCGATCCCGACCCTGGATGCCCCGCCGCGGGATCCCGCGGTGGCATGGCTCACGGCTGCCGCAACGTCGGGACGATACCCGATCGGCGCGGACGAGATCAGCGGAACCCTCGCGGATTTCGCAATGCTGACT
>JBFILE010000632.1:0-1784 GCA_041599855.1 Thermoplasmatota archaeon | reverse complement strand
CCTGGATCCGGGACGGCGAGCGCATCCTGGTGGCCATGTCGAAGGACCATCATCCGATCATCGCCCGCCTCGCACGCCTCGCCCGGTCGCCGGATGCCGTGACGGTGGTCCTCGAAAAGGAGGGCGCCCGAGCGTGGGAACTCGCAGATGGGACACGCCCCCTTGCCGCCATTGCGGAGGCGGTTTCGGATCCAGCCGTTGCGGCCGCGGCAACCGCCGACGAAGCGGGCGCCATCGAGGTGGAACACGAGCGCCTGCGCCGGTTCACGACCATCCTTGTCAAGCAGGGCCTGCTGTCCCTGTTCCGTTCCCCGTCGCCGACGCCCGTGCCGGACCCGGGATTCCCCGCATCGTTCCGGGAGGTCGCGTGTCCGCGGTGCCAAAAGGGCACGTGGCTCTCCGGGCCCAAGGGCCTCAGGTTCGTTTGTCCCGCATGCCGCAAGGTCGCGCGGGAACGCGGGCCCCGGTGAACCCCGTGGTCCGGGGGCTGTGTGCCTTCGCCGCAACGGGTTTCACCGGGAGTCGTGGAGCTTGACGCAGGTGCATGCTTGATCGGTGTATTCGCGAAGATGTTCGGCGCCAAGGACAAGATCGAGGAAGTGGAAGTCACGGAGCACGGGTATGACGTGAAGACCCGCACCATCCGGGACGAGGCCATGGAATCGTCCGTGGTGTCCGATGAACCCCCGGAGCACTTTGTGGAACGCATCGACGAGGAGGGCGGCACCGTGTACGCCATCCCGTTCATGGATGCGCTCCGTGGAGCCATCCGGAAGCGCCGCGGCGTGGATGTCGAGGCGTCCACGGACTCGGACGTCCCGGCGACCGCGGGTTCCGACGAGTGAGCGATCCATTCCCGGGCCTCCGGGTCCGGGCCGGCCCTCCCTTTTCCCAAAAATAACAGGGCGCTCGCCATCCCTGCCGCGCGCGAAACAACAGGGCGCCCATTCATCCCCTGGCACGCGCGGAAAACACCGGTGCCACCGCCCCCGCACAGGGGCCATTCCTGCCGCGGCCTTTTTCCGGGCCGCGCCCCTTGCCGGCCGCGTGACCGTCGAGCGTCCGTCCCGGGGCTTCGAGCACTTCGAGCACACGGCGGACGTGGGCATCCATGCTTGGGGCCCGTCCCTCGAAGCGGCCTTCGAGGAGGCGGCCCGCGGGCTTTTCGCGCACATCACGGACCTGGAAACGATCCGGGCGCGCGATACCCTCGTCATCGAGGCCACGGGACGCGACCTTTCCCACCTCCTCTACCATTTCCTTGAGGAGGTCCGCTTCGTGAGTGAAGTGGAAAGCGTCCTTTTCGCTGCCTTCGACGTGTCCATCGAGACCCGCGGGGACGTGCGCCATCTCACCGCTTCCGCCCACGGGGAACCCCTTGATGCCGCGCACCACGGCCACTACCATGAGGTGAAGGCGATCACGATGCATGGACTCGAAGTCTCGGAAGCGCCGCCGGACGTGCGCGTCGTCCTCGACATCTGATTCCTGTGTTGGTGCCCAGCGGCGAGCATCGTCCCGCGGCGGTTCGCGACTGCGCGAAACGGCGCGTTTCAGTCCGCGAATGCGCGTAACGGCGCGCAACGGCCCGCGAATGCCCCCCTCGGCACGCAACGGCCCGCGGCTGCCAACGCAACGCGAAACGGCCCGCGACTGCGCGACGCGGCTCGAAACGGCTCGCAACTGCCCCTCATGTCGGCGGCGCCCCGGATGCCCGCAACCCGCGCCCCGCGTCGCCCATTGCAGATGCGACCCCGATCGACTTGCGCGGTTCCCGGCAACGG
>JBFILE010000631.1:0-1806 GCA_041599855.1 Thermoplasmatota archaeon | reverse complement strand
GGTGTAGAGGTGGCCGTTCGCGTACTTCACGTCCCACGTGCTCGTGCCGGGGTTCCACTGGTCGACGATCCTGGGCGCGCTCGCGTCCGTGAAGTCGATGAGGAGGACGCCGGCGCGGTACCAGCTCATGACGAGCATCTCGCGGTCCGGGAGGAGGTCGCCGAAGTGGGCGGTGCAGCTGAGGCCGAAGGCGGTGTTGAAGGCGCTGTCGGGTGCCGGGGTGGTCCCGGCGGCGGTGTCCGCGTACTCGGAGGCGGGCACGTCGGGGGCGATCCAGCTCATGAGTTCGGGGCTGGTTTCGTCCGTGATGTCGTAGAACCAGAGGGCGCCGAGGGGGCTGGATGCGAGGGGCGTGTTCGCACCGCAGCCGGGGCCGATGCCGCCGGTGAATTCGTCACCCACGATGAGCACCGTGGCGTCGTGGTTGACCATGGCGAGGTGGTGGAGGCCGGGGTCGAGGCCGCCGCGGCCTGCGACGGCACCGCCGGCGCTGATGGCGGGGTTCGTGAAGCTCGCGATGAAGACGCCGGCCGTGGGGTCGGCGATGTCCCAGATCTGGGTTTCTTCGATGGCGGCGCAGTACGCGCGGTACTTCGCGTTCTCGTCATCCATGAAGAACGTGATGTCGTGGCAGCCGTGGGTGCCCCAGGAGGAGACCTGCACGGGGGCGTCCGGGTTCGTGGCGTCGATGACGTCGATGTCGTCGCCGACCCCGCCGCTGCCGGAGTTGTACACGTAGTACGTGCCGGGGACGCGGGCCACGTTGTGGGCGCTGGAGTCCGTGGCTTCGATGGTGGAGAGGAGGGTCGGGTTCGTCGGGTCCGTGACCTCGATGAAGTTGAGTCCGCCTCCCTCGGAGGCGACGAGGGCGACGAGGCGGCCGTCCTCGTACGCGATGAAGTCCACGTCACGGCCGAAGAAGGATTCCGTGATGGCGCCGACGACGTGGGGGTTTTCGGGGTCGCTCACGTTGACAACGTGGAAGCCGGAGCCGAGTCCGCTCACGTAGGCGAAGTTGCCTTCCACCCAGATGCCGGCGCCGACGGGCACATCGGCCTGGGCGACGGGGATGAGTTTCGTGATGAGGTCGGGGAGTTCGGGGACGGGCGCGGGGTCGTCGGTCGTTTCCGCGGGGGGAACGTTCGCGCCGGCGTCTTCCGGGGTGACGCAACCCGCAAGGGCGGGGAGCGCGAGAACGGCGATGATGAGCCATGAGGCCTTGAATGCCATGATGCGCGGGACGCGGGATTCCCCCTAAAAGGCTTCGCGTGCACGGGGTGCCCATGTGTGACCTGGGAGGCCACCCGCGCACATGTTGACCATGGCGGGCCATGGAGGGATACCGCCACGGATCGGACGCCGGGCCCAGGTGTACAACTGTATGAATGTATTTTTGTACACCGCGAGTTCGGCCGCGACCCCGCGACGGTCGACTCACACCTTCGCAACCACGCGCGCGAGCCGCTCCCGAACCTCGGCGGCGACCTTCGCGACGGTCGCGTCCGCGATCTTGTCCATGACCGCGGCCGGGTCCATGGCGCTGACGATGGTCGTCCCGTCCCCGGCCACATAGACGCAAACATTGCACGGCAGGAGGACGCCGACATCAGGCTCGGCCACCAGAACATCCCACGCCAACGGCGGCGCGCACGCACCAAGGATCCGGTACGGCGGCATGTCCTTGCCCAGCTTCTCCTTCATCTTCGCCGCGATGTCGATGTCGCTGAGCACGCCGAACCCTTCGCCCCCCAGAAGTTCAGTGACCTTCGCAAGAGCCGCATCGAAGCCCAGGTCCGTTTCCCGTCG
>JBFILE010000630.1:0-1806 GCA_041599855.1 Thermoplasmatota archaeon | reverse complement strand
GAGGGGCGGGGCGTAGGACGCGCCCGCGCGAAGCGCGGCGCGTCGGGGGCGGGCGGCGGGTGAACACAACAATCCCACGTGACCGCCATTCAACCCTCAGGACGCCAGGCGCCCAACCAGGGGCGTTGAGCCCAACACCCGGCCCGCACAATCCCCCCTCAGAACGCGTTCGCGTGCTCGAATCCCACAAGCTTCTGGAAGGCGCGGGTGCGTTGGCTGATCTCTTCGGGTTCGAGTTCCTTGAGGCGGTCGACGCTGAAGGATTCGACGGCGAAGCTCGCGAGGGCGCTTCCGTACACGACGGCGCGCTTGAGTTCGGCGTCGTCCCGGGTGCCGGCGCGCGCGAGGTATCCGGCGAAGCCTCCTGCGAAGGCGTCGCCGGCTCCGGTGGGGTCGATGACGTCTTCCAGGGGGTATGCGGGGGCGCTGAAGATGGTGCCGTCGTTGAACAGGAGGGCGCCGTGTTCGCCTTTCTTGATGACGACGACGTCGGGGCCCATGTCGTGGATGGCCTTGGCGGCCTTGACGAGGTTGGGGGTGCCGGCGAGTTGGCGGGCTTCCTCGTCGTTGACGACGAGGGCGTCGACGCGGCGGAGGACCTTGTCGAGGCTGTCGCGGGCGGAGTCGATCCAGTAGTTCATGGTGTCCATGACGGTGAAGGGGTCGCCTTTCACCTGGTCGAGGACGCTGGCCTGGATGTCGGGGGTGAGGTTGCCGAGGAAGAGGACGTCGGGGGAGCGGGCTTCCTCGGGGATGACGGGGCGGAATGCTCCGAGGGTGTTGAGTTCGGTGAGGAGGGTGTCCCGCGTGTTCATGTCGAAGTGGTATTTGCCGCTCCAGCGGAAGGTGCGGCCGCCTTTGACGCGTTCGAGGCCGGCGAGGCTGACGCCGCGCTTTTCGAGGAAGGCGAAGGAGTCTTCGGGGATGTCGTCGCCGGTGACGCCGACGAGGGTGACGGGGGCAAAGTAGCTGGCGGCGGCGCTTGCGAAGATGGCGCTTCCGCCGAGGACGTCCGTCACTTTCCCGAAGGGGGTTTCGACGGTGTCGATCCCGATTGATCCGACCACGAGGACGCGCATGGCGCGGGGGACGCGCGGCTGGGATTTAACTGCTGCGAGGTCGCGGCGGCGGGCGGGCGGGTGGAGGTCAGGCGGCGAGGTGGTCGGCGACGGCTTTTGCGAAGGCGGCGGGTTCCTCCATCATGGGGAGGTGGCCGCTCCGCTCCAGGATGACGAGGCGCGCGTTGGGGATCCTGTCGACGAATGCGCTCTGCTCGGATCGCGGCATGAGGGAATCCTCGCCGCCTGCGATGATGAGGGTGGGGGCTTTGATGGCGGGAAGGTCGGGGGTGGCGTCGCGCCGTCCTGCCATGGCTTCGAGGCTTGCGACGACGCCGCTGACGGGTGCGCTTTCGATGGCGACGCGGGCTTCGTCGCGGACGATGCTGGGCGTGGTGGGGGCGGTGAGTTTCGGGACGAGGAGGTCGGCGAGGGCGCGGAGGCCGTCCATCTGCACCATGTCGGATTGTTTGCGGCGGCCGGTCTTGGCGGCGTCGCTGTCGGCGGTGGCGCGCGTTGTTACGAGGATGAGGTTGCGGACGCGGTCGGGGGCGATGCGGGTGAGGGCGAGGGCGATGTATCCGCCCATGGAGTGGCCGGCGAGGTCGAAGCGGTCGTGGCCGAGTTTGTCGGCGAGGGCGAGGATGTCGTGGGCGGCGTCGTCCATGGTGTAGTCGGGGCCGGGGAGGGGGCTTGCGCCGAAGCCGCGGAGGTCGGGGGCGATGACGCGGGCGGTCGCCGAGAGGGG
>JBFILE010000629.1:0-1811 GCA_041599855.1 Thermoplasmatota archaeon | reverse complement strand
GCGCCGCCCGGCACCGGCGGCCTGGACGTCCAGGTTTTCCAGGACCTCCCGCTTGCCATGCGGAGCCGCATCCTCAGCGCCGATCGACCCTTGTTCGTGAAGGATTGGGACCTCCTTTACGACGTGCAGGAGGCGACGATCCGGGCATGGGAGGACTACCGGCCCCACTACGACGCGTACCTCGGGAGTGTGGGGACGTGATCGACGCGGATCGATTGCGGGCGCTTCTTGCCGTGGGAGAGGAGCATGTGGCGGCACTCGCGGATGTCCTCCCGGAGGACGTGGACGAGTACATCCGCGACCGCAACACGAGGCTCATGACGGAACGCGCACTCCAGGTTGCGATCGAGTCCGTCATGGGCGCGGCGAACGTCCTCGCCCGCGGCCTCAAGCTCGGACTCGCAGGAGACGAGGATGGGGTCATCGAGCGGCTCGTCGGTCCCGGGCGCCTGTCGCCGGAGGACGCGGTGATCCTCCGCGACCTGCGTCGATTCCGAAACGTGCTCGTCCACCGGTACGCGGCACTCGACCACGCCGTCGTCCACGAGCATGCGCTTGCGGCGCAAGTCGATATCCCGCGACTCATGCGGGTGCTTGTGGCGGCGGCCGATGGGCGGTGATGGGGTCAAGGCGTGAAGGGATGCCTGGCGTGCCAGCCAGTCGGCCGGCGCGCCCACCTCTTTTTCCTTTTTCGCGGAGAAAACCCGCGCGAAACCCTATACCGGGAATCCTGGAATCCCCTCCCATGCGGCGCGCGCACATGACCGACGGGAGTCCCTGAATGCTCGCCCAATGGGGTCGCTTCGTCCACGCGCACCCGCGCCGCATCCTCCTCGCGTCAGTCCTACTCCTCGCAGCGAGCGCCATGGTCCTTGCCCAGGGCGGGAACCTCCAGCAGTACGCGCCGCCCTCCCACGCCGAGTCCAGCCGCGCCCTCGACCTGTTCGAGGCGCAGCTCGCGGCGGAGGCCGGCGAATCCTTCTCCCTGGTATTCTCGAGCCCGACGCTCACGGCATCGGACCCGGCCTTCCGCAGCGCCGTCCATGACGCCCTCCAATCCCTCGTCGCGGACCCCCGCGTCAACGACGTGCGGACGCCATGGACCGTGCCCGCGCAGGAGTCCGCGGACCTGCGGTCCCGCGACGGCCACCACGTCCTCGCAATTGTCGCCCTGAAGGACCCCTACGCGGAAGCGTTCCAGTACTACCCGGAACTCCGCGCCCTCGTCCACTCCGACGCCCTCGACATCCGGGCGACGAGTGGCATGGCCATCAACCAGGCGTTCGAAGCCACCCTCGCGGCGGACCTCCAGCGTGCCGAAATCGTGGGGCTCCCGCCCACGTTCCTCCTCCTCGTGCTGGTGTTCGGCACCGCCGTCGCCGCCTTCCTGCCCCTCGGCGTCGGGCTCCTCGCCGTCGCAACGGGACTCGCCGGCGTCCTCGCGTTGAGCCGCGTCACGGACGTGAGCATCTACGCGATGAACGTGACCACCCTGATCGGACTCGGCGTCGCCATCGACTATTCCCTCTTCATCGTGAGCCGATACCGGGAGGAATTGGCGGGTGGACGCACGCCCGCGGAAGCGCTGCCGCGGACCCTTGCCACCGCGGGCCGGGCAACCCTGCTCTCCGGCATCACCGTCGCCATCGGACTCGCCGGCCTGTTGTTCTACAACGGCACGTACTTCGCGAGCATGGGCCTTGCCGGTGCGATCGTGGTGGCGCTTGCGGTCGTGTATGCCCTCACCTTCCTGCCCGCCGTGCTGGCGCTCCTCGGGACGCGCGTGAACGCATGGCGCGTCCCCTTTGCGC
>JBFILE010000628.1:0-1812 GCA_041599855.1 Thermoplasmatota archaeon | reverse complement strand
GTGGGGGCCACAAATAAACGCACCCACCCCTCGCGACCCGCAACTTCCGTTAACGTGGCACCGCCGGGGGGTGGGGTAGTGCCAACCTAAGGAAATCGTCGAACGAGCGGTCGCCATCCGGGGGAGACGGCGCGGGTGGCGGGGTGGGGTGCAGGTCGCGCCGAAGCCGCGCGGGGCGTGGGCGGGTGGCGGCGGGTGGGGGCCCCAACTGTCTCACCCACCCCTCGCGACCCGCGCTCACCTCAATCACCACGCACCCGCCCGCCCCCCTCGACGCGCCGCGCCATTCCACCTCATTCCGTGTCGGGCGTCGGCCCAATCGGTTTGCGGTGATTCGGCCGATACAGCGGCAGGTAGTCGGCGGTCCAGAAGTTCACGATGGCGATGAACAGGCTCAGGAGAAGCGGGCCGATGAGGAAGCCGATGAACCCGAACTGGGCAAGGCCGCCGAAGACGCCGACCAGCACGACCATGGGATGGATGCTCGCATGGCGTCCGACAAGCTGCGGCTTGAGCACATTGTCGATGTTGCTGACCACGATGGCGCCCCACGCAAGGAGCCCGATGCCCTGCCACGTATCCCCCGTCGCAAGGAGCCAGAGCCCGGCGGGCGCCCAGATGAGGAACGCTCCGAGGACGGGAATCACGCTGAGCACGGTCATCACGAATCCCCAGAAGATGACGTTCGGGACGCCGAAGAGGAGGAGGCCCAGGGCCCCGAGGGCGCCTTGGGCGATGGCGCTCAGGATCTGGCCGAGGAGAACGGCATCCACCACCTTCTTGATCTCAAGGGCAAGGAGTTCACTCTGGGTTTCCGTAAGCGGCAACGCATTCCGCGCATACCGGACGAACCCGGAGCCGTCCACGAGGCCGTAATAGATGATGAACGCGAGGATGAACATCCCGATGGCGACGTTGGCCGCCACCGTGAGCAGGCTTTGCGCGTTCTCCTGCAGGTAATTCTGGGCACCCTCGATGGTGGCCGTCACCACGAGTTCGCCGGGCCGGTTCGGGCTGGAAAGGCCGACGACGGCAAGGAGGTCGCGCGTGCCGTTGTCGATGCGGTTCACGATGTCATCCGCATTCAGGTCCCGGAACGAGTTCGCCTGCGTGATCACCTCGGTCGTCAGGAACGCGACGGGACCGAATATGGCAACGGCTGCGAGAAGGAGCAGGATGCCTCCGGAGACCCGTTTGCTTTTCACGACCACCGAGAGCTTCCGATGCACCGGATGGAGGAGGTACACGATGAGCAGTCCGAGGAGGATGTACGTGATGAACGGCGTGATGAGGTAGGCGGCAAGGAGGGCGAGCGCGACCACGAGGAAGATCACGAACCCCTTGTTCTTCGTCTCCTCGGTCCCATCCACCATTGGCGTACGGAGCGTGACCGGTCGGCAAAAGGGTGCCGATACGAACGGGGGAACGTCGCCGGATGGGGCGGTGGAGAATGGGACGGGGCGGACGGCAGGCTCCGTCGACGCCGCTTCCGGGCCCGCGGACGATCGCCCCTCATGGAGCCCTGTCCCCCACCCGGATACTCACCGTCCCGGGAGGCGGCGGCCCCGTGTCCCCGCCTTCGACCATTGGCCGTCGCCGCGTCACGCGGCAGCAACAAACGTTTTTATGCCTGCGACTTGACGGCGGCTCATGCGCACCCTGTTGGCCGCTGTCCTCCTCCTCGCCCCCGCCCTTGCGGGATGCATCGCGGTGGAGCCGGTGGACCCCGCCGCGACCTTGACGCCGAACGCCATCGCCATGACCGTCCCGGACGGCGCGACCCTCATCCGGGAAACGGACCGCGCCATCCTC
>JBFILE010000627.1:0-1824 GCA_041599855.1 Thermoplasmatota archaeon | reverse complement strand
GGGCGGATGCCCCCTTCGCCCCGGCGTGCCACCGTACGGCCGGAGCGGGCTTTGCCCGCGTAGGTCGGGGCGCAAAGTGGCGCGTCGGGAAGGAATTGACGGTGCTTGGTCGCGCGCCGCAGCGCGTGGCCAAGTACCGTCAGTGCGGAGGAACCCTCAATGGATTCCGGTTCTTGACTTGGCCGTCGCCTGCGGAACCACGCTCCGGGCGGCTTATGGACGGCTGCAGCGGCGCAGGACGCCGGCGGACCGCGGACCGGCGTCCATGGACCGCCCCGCCCTCACGACCGCGCCCGAGGCGACGCCGCCACAACCCGCGACACCGCACGCGCCTTCCCTTGGTTCACGTCCTCGATCATCCCGTGGCGCTTGAGCATGCGCAGGTGGTAGTTCAGGAGCTGACGCGAGATGCCCGTGCGGTCCCTGAGATCCGCGAACGGGATCGGATCCGACCCCACCGGGATCGCCTGATAGATGGCCCGGGCCACCGGATGGGGAATGTCAGTGCCCCCTGATCCGACGGCATCCGCAACGCCCACCGGATACACGAGGGTGTACAGGCCCCGCGTCTCGGTGCGCACATGCCCCGTCTCACGGAGCATGCGCACATGGAAGTTCAGGACTCCCCACGCGCACCCGATGCGCCGCTGCAGGTCGCGCTTGTGGATCCCGGGTTCCGCGGTCACGATCTCGAACACGAGTTTCCGCCTCGGGTTCTTGAGGACGGCGCCCGGTGCGATGCGCGTGTAAAGGAAGGTGATGATCTTCCCCGTGGCGAGGACGAGCGCGACGACGACCGCCGCGAGGGTCGGCACCATGTACGGGTTCGCCGCGAGGGGGCGGGCCACCTGCGCGTTGGAGAACACATCGTCATCGATCTGCAACCGGGACCAGTTGCCGTTTGCTCGGAAGCGCACCGTGTCCACGTCCGCACCCGTCGTTCCCGTGCGGGTGAGCGCGATGGCGGTGACGCCTGCGGCCGCAATCGTGCCGTCGGTGAACTGGACCGCGGCCCCGTCAACCTCGCCGGTTCCTGCGGCGTTCACCCAGTCCACGTTCCCATCCACGTGCCATGCGATTGAAGGGCCCGCGAGTGACCACCCCGACGGCAGGTGGAGGCTGGACGACCCGATCGTCCCCTTGAAATAGAGGCGTTCGTAGCGGGTATGCCGGAGCCCGGGGCCTTCCGGATCGCCGGGTTCGCGCACGTCCCAGCGGCCGATCCGGCGCGATTCCTCGCCGTCGAGGCTGAAATTGCCGGCGCGGTCGAAGCGGAATTCGAAGGCACCCGTGAGGTCGAAGTCCGCTCCCTGCGGGGTCGGCATCAGATCCGCGTTCAGGATGCCCCAGCCCGCCTTCCACGTGACATCGACCCTCTGATCGTTCGGATCATCGGCCGTGGTGGACGAGTCCGTGCGCCGCCAATGGTGCTTGACCTCGCCGCTCACGTTGGCCCGGATGCAGATGCAGCCCTCGCCGAGGGACGCAATGCTTCCTGCGAGCGTCTCCCGGTCGAGGACGAACACCAGCGTCGCGTTCGTGACGTCGCGGCTCTCGATGTCCGGGCCTTCCTGCGGGACCGGAATCGGGTTCGAATCGGGTCCGAGGAAGGCGTCCTTCCCCGTGATCGACCGGAGAACGCCGGTCACCTGCTCGAAGACGATGGTGCCCTCGATGTCCGCGGGCCATACGTTCATTCGCGCGAAAGGGAAGCGCACCTCGGCGGATCCGTCGACGCGGTATCCTTCGTCCGCGTCGAACGCCAGTTCGCCCCGGACCGCGGCAGCCCCCGGAATGAGGAGGGTTGCCATGACGAACAGGACG
>JBFILE010000626.1:0-1829 GCA_041599855.1 Thermoplasmatota archaeon | reverse complement strand
TTGTCACGGTGGAGGACACCTCTGGATGTGCCAACTGGTGTGAGGCCGCGTGATGGCGCGTTGCGGGGTGCCCGGGCTGGTGGGCGCGGGCCCCCACGACCCGCGTTCCCCCACGGCTCACCGCGGCCCGTTCGGGTACACCGCGGGCGCGAGCCCAAGGAGGCTCGGCGCCTGCACGTACTGGGTCGCCTCGTCCCCGGTGCCGTCCCGGTCCTGCGCGTACACGAGGTGCAGGGTGCCGTCGGGGCCCACGTCGATCTGGAGGAAGTCGAGGAGGCGGCGTCCCATCTGCCCGTAGAGGACGGGGTCGGGGTCAGCCTTGACGACCTGGAAGACGGGGGTGTCGTCGTTCCCGTTGACGGTGGTGGCGGCGTACACGTACCACGGCGCATCCGCGGAGCCGTCCGCAGTGTCCGCGTTCGCCTCGGGGCTTCCGTACCACGCCACCGTGAGGGTGCCGTCGCGTCCGGCGGCCGCCCAAGGCAGGTGGTGGGTCCCGTTCTCGGGGCTCACCATGTAGGGTCCGTGCCATGCGCCTTCCGGGTCGCGGCGGACGGCGTACACGTGATACGCGTCCTCGTCTGCGTTGCGCCAGTCGGAGACGAGCCACACGTTCCCGGCCTCGTCCACGACAGGCACATGGTAGCTGAGGGAGCGGCCACCGCTTGCTGTGGGGAGGGGGATCGGGTAGCCGGTGCTCCACGTTTCGCCGCCGTCCGTGCTCTCGTACAGGTCGTCGCCGGCTTCCACCCAAAGGTGATCCCGTTCGGGGCCCTGCCCGATGTTCCCGAGGTTCGCGCCGAACTGGTGCTTGAACATCCACGTGAGGCCGCCGTCCGTGGACTTGTAGAAGTTGGTGGCGACCCCCGTGTTGTAGAGGAAGTACACTTCGTCCTCGGCGCCGGCCCGCACCCACGGACGGTCCACGATGGGCATGAAGGCGCCGACGGGAATCGTCCACCGGTGGTTCCCGTCCTTGTCCCAGCTGGAGATGTACGCGCTTGCGACGCTGATGTCCGTGAAGTACATGTTTCCGGCATCGTCGATGGCGAAGTCGCCCTCGATGCCGAAGGTGTCGCGGAGGAGGTCGCCCTCCAGTTCCGTGAAGGTCGCGCCGCCGTCGCGGCTCACCCAGATCGGGGGGCTCTCCCCGACGCAGCACACCCCGCTCGCATAGATCGTCCCGTCCGCGGCGACTTCCACGGTGGGTTCGGAGGCGCCGCAGTTGTACTGCTCGCACGTGGCCGCCTGTCCGGCCAGGTAGGCGCGGCCGAGGAGGCTCGGCGTCGCGAACCGGAGGATGGGGAGGGTGTCGAGGAGGACCCCGTCCTGTTCCTCCGCGGTGCGCAGGGTGAGGGTGGCGGGGAGGGCGTCCACGGACCCCGTCCACGGTGCGGCGCCGGCGGCCACGATGGCGAGGGTTGCTGCCGTTGCCGGCACGAGGTCGTGGCGGAGGATGCCGGCGGCGTCCGTGGAGAGCACGGCGACGGGGACGGCGGTGGGGCCGATGGCGGTGACGGCTGCGAAGGCCGCCGGGGTGCCATCGGGGAGGAGGATCATGGTCACGCCTCCCGGGGTCAGGGTTGCGGTGAGCGGGTCGTCACCGGGGGTCACGCATCCGGCGAGGACCGGGGCGAGGAGGAGGATCGCGAGGATCGAGGTGCGGGCGCGGGGGCCTGCGGGGAGCATGGGCGATCATCCGGGGTGCCGGACTTAACGATTCGTGTGCGGGTGTTGTGCATCCTCGGAGATGTTGGCCGGGTTGCGGGACAAAGTTGGACTCCTGCGATTCCATCAACACAGGGGGCGCGGGGGGCACGGGGGCCGGG
>JBFILE010000625.1:0-1834 GCA_041599855.1 Thermoplasmatota archaeon | reverse complement strand
TCGGGTCGATGACGTCCACCCGGAGCGGCCCCGTCGCGCGACCCCGGAATTCCAGGGCCAGACTCTTATGCTCCTTCTCTTCGGCTTTCACGGTGAACGATTCCTCGTGGGTGCCGGACCCTGTCGGATCGTCGTAATAATCGCGGCCTCGGAGGAAATGGTAGGTGCCGGTGGCATCGTCCCCGTGGTCCTTCACCTCCAGCGACAGCAGCGGCGCACCGCTCCGGGAGGTGATCCTGACCTGCGAGAACCATTGGACCTCGGGGTCCCAGTCGTACGTCATGGTGACCTTGTCCGTGGATTTTCCCTGGAACGACAACGCGCCCGGTTTCGAGCCGTTGGACGCGGTGATCTCCCACTGGTGCCCGAATGCGATGCCGCCGAACTCGTCGCCCGGTTGCACGGGGAATGTGAACATGCCGTGGGCGTGGATGCCGTTCTCGTGGGGCGTCAGGATGCCCCAGTGGATGCGGCCGAGGAGCGGGTTGTTGCTGTGGAGGGCCATGTCCATGGCGACGCCGCGGTCCTTGACGCCGAGCCAGAAATGGTTCGACTGGTTCAGGAAGTTCACGAGGCGCACGGTTTCCGGTGCGTCGGTTCCACGGGTGATCTGGATGTCCCACCACCTGCCGACGATCCACCATGGCGCGTAGGCAACGGCGTCCGCCGGTCCAGCGTCTCCGGTCGGGGCCGCGGGGGAGTCGACGCACCCTGCCGCGAGTGCGGCGAAGGGGAGCACCATGAGGGCGATGAGGAGGGATCGGATTCGCGGCACGGGGCGCGGGTTTCGCTGAAGGGTCATTCGTTGTCAGCCTCCTGGTAGATGGCTTCGTAGAGGTGATCGATGATCGCGTCAAGAAAGCTTGACCGATAGGCGAAGATCAGATGGCGAACCTGGTCCGCGTCCGCGAGCCGGTACGCGGATTCCCGTCCGTAGGAGATCCGTTCAAGGATGCCGCGGCGGGTCAGTTCTGAAAGGTGCACGGCGAGGGTACTGGCCGGCACGCCCAATGAACGGAGGTCCTGATAGGGGACGGGGTCCCCGGCTTCGAGGCAATGGAGCACGATCCGCCGCAGGGCGCGTTGCCGCAGGGCGGAGAGGATGCGGCGTTCGGCGCCTGCCGGGCCCCGTCGCTCGAAGAACCTCCGATAGTACTTGTCCTGCTCCACGTCCACGAGGCGATGCTTGACGAGGTAATCGATGTGGTAGCGGAGTGTCGAGAGGTTCATGTCGCTCACGCGCTCCAGTTCCCGGAGGTGGAGGCCGGGGTGTTCCCGGATGAGCTTGTGGAGGTTTCGTCGCGCCTCGAAGGCCAGGACATCGTCACGCACGCGGCTACCTCTTCAGCAGGATGACGGCGACAAGGGCGATCTCGACGAACTGGAATGCGAAGTAGGCGCTCTCGGCGGACGTCGTCTCGCCAGTGACGAGTTCGAACGCGAGGATGGCGCCCTGGACGAGGAACACGAGGAAGAGGGCAAGGACGAGGAGCATCCGTCGCGTGGGGCGACGCGAGTAGGCGACAGCTCCAACGATGAACACGAGGAGCGACAGGATCGCAACGGCCAGGCGGGTCGTCGCCTCCAGGGCGGACGAGGGCATGGCTCGCCATGACCCCTTCCGGGTTTTAAGCGCGGCGGTCCGCGGCGCGTCATCTCCAGGGTTCGTGTGAGACCCGCCCCGGGCTTGTGTCAGGGCAGGACTTGTACTCCGAAGAACCGAACCCGGTTGTGATCCCACGAATCCTGCGTATCCTGGCACGAACGCCCCCATCCACGGCCCCGGCAACCGGGAACCCCGATGCGCGCCGCCGCCGTCTCCGGGCCCTGTTGG
>JBFILE010000624.1:0-1836 GCA_041599855.1 Thermoplasmatota archaeon | reverse complement strand
GCCTCGAGCACATGGACCAGACCCTCGGGGAAGCCCTCCCGAACCTCCGCGCGAAACTCGCTGCCATGCAGGTGCGCACAAGCGGCCTCGAAGCCCAGATCAACATGCTCGTGGACAGCTTGGAGGCGCCGAGCGATGTCACCGTCCTTCGCGTCCTTGAGACCAAGGCCGCCGCAAACGAAGTCGCCATCGAGGTCACCGCGGCCGCCATGCGCGTATGCGGCGGCGCCGCGTACTCGAAGCAGACGTCCGTGGATCGCCACTTCCGCGACGCCCACGCAGGCGCCGTCATGGCCCCCACCGTGGATCAACTGCACGACTTCATCGGGAAAGCCCTCGTTGGTCTGCCCCTGTTCTGAGGCCCTCCCATGACCAACAAGGATCCCATTGTCGTCGGCGCCGTCGCCTACGACGCGAAAGTCGTCCCCATATGGGAAGGCATGCGCACCTACTTCCGCGACGAAGCGAAACTCGACGTGGAAATCGTCCTCTTCCTCAACTACGGGGAACAGGTGCGCGCGCTCCTCCAGGGCCGCATCGACATCGCATGGAACACGAACGTCGCCTACCTCCAAGGCGAGATGGCGACCGCGCCGGATGCGTGCCGTCCCCTCGCCATGCGCGACACGGACGTGGGCTGGACGTCGGAGATCATCGCCCTCAAGGGCGGCACCGTCACGTCCCTCGATGACCTCCGCGGCAAGACCCTCGCCGTGGGCAGCCGGGACAGCGGCCACGCCGCCATCCTGCCCCTGCACTTCCTTGCCCAGCAGGGACTCGTCGCCGGCCGCGACTTCACCGTGATGCCGTTCGATTCGGACGTGGGAAAACACGGCGACACGGGCACGAGCGAACTCGACGTGTTGAAAGCCGTCCTCGATGGACGCGCGGATGCCGGCGCCGTCGGTCGCCCCTTCCTCGAAGGACTCGCGACGAACAAGGTGGTCCCGGCCGGCGCCCTCTCGACCGTCTGGACATCCCCCGCGTACTCGCACTGCGTGTTCACGGCACGCCCCGACCTTCCTGAAGAGGTGGGCGACGTGTTCGTGAAGGCGCTCTCCGGCATGAGCTGGGAGAACCCGAAGCACCGCCCCACGCTGGAGGCCGAGGGCCTGAAGCGGTGGGTGGCCCCGGTTCTTGAGGGGTACCATTCCCTCCGGGAAGCGATGAAGGACCGACCCGCCGGGGCCGGAGGGGAATAGGGCGATGGGGCAGCCGGGAATGCAGGGAGAGTCGCAGGAGGGTGGGGCGTCGGGGGCCCACGCCCAGGTTGACGTCGGGAAGATGCGCGCCCGGGACGGCCTCTTCGCCCGCATGGTCGAAGCACTCCGGCGCATCGGGGACGGGCAGCGACTGGCAGTCCAGTGCTCGTTGGATGCTGTTCCCGACATCGAGCAGTGGGCCGAACTCACGGGCCACCCGATCGTGGCCCGTCCCGAGGGCGCGAGGGCCGATGGCGGCGTCCGCATCGTGCTCCGCAAAGGCGGCGCGGCCAAGGTCGCCGACGATGCGCCGGACGTCCGTTCCCGGCTCTGGATCTACACGAACTTCGACTGCAACCTGAGTTGCGACTACTGCTGTGTGCGCTCGGCGCCCGGCATCCCGCGCCGAGCGATTCCCACGGCGCAGATCCGCCAAGCCGTCCTCGAGGCGCGGGACCTTGGAGTGAGCCGCGTATTCCTCACCGGTGGCGAGCCGTTCATCCGCCCCGACATCGTGGAAGCCGTCCACGCCGCATGCGACATCCTGCCGACCACCGTCCTCACCAACGCCATGCTCTTCCGCGGCGACGTGAAACGACGCCTCGAAGAACTCCCCCGGGACCGGGTCACCCTC
>JBFILE010000623.1:0-1856 GCA_041599855.1 Thermoplasmatota archaeon | reverse complement strand
TAACCGGAAGGCGCCCGCGTCCCGTGTCGGATGACGCGCGCGAAAGCGGGTGACCGCGTGACGGTGCACTACACGGGCACCCTTGCCGACGGCACCGAATTCGATTCCAGCCACGGGTCCGACCCCTTCACGTTCACCCTCGGCGAAGACCCCGTCGTGCCCGGCCTCCAGGCGGCCCTCATCGGCATGGCGGTCGGTGAGAAGAAACACGTCGAAGTCACGCCCGAGTACGGCTACGGTCCGCGGAACGAAGCCCTCGTGAGCGACGTGGACCGCACCGACCTCCCGCCCGGCACCCACCTTGCCGAAGGCCAGATCATCCGCCTGCGCGGCGAGGACCGCGCCATCGTGGTGACGGTCTCAAACGTGCGCCCGGACAAGGTGACCCTTGATGCGAACCACCCGCTCGCCGGAAAGGACCTCGTGTTCGACGTGGAACTCGTCGCCATCGGGTGACGGTGGCGCGTCTTCGTGATCCCGCCGCCCCGCACCTCGTTCTTGATGCGCCCGGCCGACTCATGGCAATCCCATCGAATCCCGTACCCGCGCCATTACCAACAGGGACCCCTCGAACCATGGCCGGAGTCCAGACACGTGCGACGCATCTCCGGCACCCGCTTCTGCCCCTCGTGCAGTCGCCTCACCGTGCCGAGGAAACGGTTCTCATGGCGCACCTTCCTCGCCCTCCTCATCTTCGGCGTGGGGATCGGGGGTCTCCTCTACCTCATCTGGTACCGGGTGAAACCGCGACGACTCTGCAGCCTGTGCCTGTCCGCGACCCTGCGCGCCGCGCCCCATGGATTCCGGCCCCATCCCCGGGGTGACGGACGACTCGTCCCGTGGGAATGGCTGCCGGACCAGGGTCGATTGCCCGGGGACCCCCACCCCGAACATGTGGCGCGCGCGACGCCCTGCCATGCGTGCCGGGCGCCGGTGGTTCCCGGGCACGAGCGGCCGATCCGGGTGACCTGCCCCGGGTGCGGAGCGAGCGGCACGCTCACGCGTCCAGCTGTTCGGGTGGAGGGGCGCGACGCTCTTGGGCGATGACGGCAGGAGCCGGTGGTGACTGTTCGGGGGTTGGTCAGGAGCGTTTCGTTTGCGTTTGCGTTTGCGTTTGCGTTTGCGTTAGCGGAAGCGGAAGCGGAAGGGGGTGCGGAAGCGGAAGCGGAAGCGGGAGGGGGTGCGGGAGCGTGAGCGTGAGCGTGAGCGTATGCGTGAGCGTGAGCGTATGCGGGAGCGTTGGCGGAAACGGTGCTGCGATCGAGTTCCCGGACTTTCGTCAGGAATCGTTCGGAAGGTCGCGAGGCCGGATCAGCCGCGTGAGCATTCCCACCAGCCGATGTAGGAGGAGACGGGCCTCATCGTAGTTGGCGCGGTCGATGGCGCCATCGCGCACCAGAATGTCCAGAACCGCCGCGCACTCAGTTGCGGAGCGCAAGGCAATCCGGTAGAAGCGCGCCTTTTCCTTCGGGCTGAACTCTCCGCTGCCTTCTGCGATGTTGAGCGTGACCGAGAACGACGCGCGCGTCAATTGGTCCTTCAGTTCGGAGCGGCCCCTGGGAACCCTCGCTGCAACACGCTTGGCAGTCGTCACGAAATCCAGGGACACACGATACACGTCGAGACGGTCATGGGGGAGCAGTATTTCCACATGAAACCCCAGGATCTTGCCACGCTTCAATCATGTCCGGAAATCACACAATCTCATGGCATCCGTGGCCACGGGGACAAGATCCCTGCGGCACTCCCACCCCCGCGCCCGCCCAACGCTTCCACCAACGCAAACGCTCACGTTCACGCTCCCGCGTACGCTCACGCTCCCGCGTACGCTCCCGCGTACGCTCACGCTCACGCTC
>JBFILE010000622.1:0-1870 GCA_041599855.1 Thermoplasmatota archaeon | reverse complement strand
GCGGGGGGACCCGGGGGGCGCCAACTTGACCGAAGTTGCCGGTCGCGAGGGGTGGGTGCGGTTGTTTGTGGCCCCCACCAGCCCACCCCCACCCGCCGCCTCGCACGGCGAGGCGACGGGCTGTACTCCTCCCCTTGATTCCACGCGCCCCGCCTCCCCGGGCACTGGCGACGGCCCGAGGGGAATGGGGCTCAAGTGGGCACCACCGGGGGGACCCGGCCCCCCGACCGACGGGTTCCATGATCCGGCGGAAGCATGGTCCGGGGCCGCGTGCCTGTCGCTCAACGGGGCCTCGTTCGCGGGCTGTGTCGCAGCCGAGGCCTCACATGCTGGCCGGGACCACGTCCACATCGAGGACCCGTTCATGCCCCAACGTGATGCCGCGGGCGAGGTCCTCGAATGCGGCGATGGTGCTCTCCACCTCGACGAGGAACGCGACGCGGCTGCGCCCCTCCGGGAAGACGACGGCATCGCGCGTGCGGACCTGGGTGGACCCGAAGGTGCATTCGTTCTCGAAGCGGAGCACGATGGGGGAATCATCCGTCACCCGCGTGATCGCGTCGGGATCAAACGCGGCGCGGGTCGTCGCGGCGTGGTCACGGATGACGAGGACGTTGTTCCAGTCCCCGCCGATGGGCGTGAGCCGCGCCGTTCCACTTCCCTTCACCGAGGTCTGGTCGCACACGCCAAGATGCTCCCCGAGATACTGGTGGGGCCATGGGCGCGGGTGGGTCTCGGGCCGGCACGTGTTGGCTTGGGCGTCGAAGCTCGCTGAATCTGCGGGGTCGCAGACGGGGCCGACGTGCGTGTCCGCGTTCTTGTCCCACCAGAGGAAGCTGTGGGCGAGGACCGTGAACCGCGTGCCGCTCGTCCGCGCGCCATCGGCGAGGATGGCGTTGAGCGGCTGCACGCCGCGGGGGACGTTCGCGCACGATCCCGGGCCCTCCTGCGTGATGCTTGTGGCCGGGACTTCCGCGTACAGGCCGGCGCACGTGCGTTCCTCCGACACGGCGTCCAGATAGTAGTGCCACGTCTCCGCGTAGGCTTCGTACGAGTTGAAGGAGCCCTGGGCATCGCCGATGCCGCCGAAGAGTGCGCGGCCGCCGAGGTCGTCCATCTCCGTTGTGGGTTCCTTCCCGGACGGCGGGGACAGGTACGCATCGGGGGCGCGGTAGAGGTCCTGGACGGCCGCCGTGATCGCCGCCGGTGCATCGCCTGCGACCTCGTCCGCCGCATCCTGCAGTTGACCGACGAGGATGACGATGGGCAGCAGCGGGTTGAATCCCGGCGGCAGGGGTTCGTCGAGCGTGTCCCACGTGGCGGCCCACAGGGACTCCACCTCCGGGCTCACACTCTCATAGCGGTCCACATCCCACAGGACGCCGGGGGCGTCGAGGTCGTATCCGGTTGCGGAACCGGTGGCCCGCGCCGCACCGGCGAGAACAATCACCTGTTGGGATTCGAGGAGGTTCCCGAAGCCCGCGATGCGGTGAGCGCCGACCCACACCTGCTCGCCATAGCCTGCGGTCGTGTCCGACTCGCCGATGGGGCTGCCGCCACCGGACGGCCCCGGCGAACGGGGCTGGGGCGCGGTCCGGTCCTCCAGGCGAGCTGCGGGTTCGATGGCGCTCGCATTGCCGGGGGTCGTGCGGAAGAGGACGACTTCCAGCGCCTCGCCGGTTGCGGCGCCCCGCCACAGGAATTCGTCGTTGCCGCACGCGTGACCGTCGCACGCCCCATCGCCCACGTCACGGATGACGCCGTCCCCGTTGAGATCGTTCCACCACCCGTACCACGCAGTCGTCATCAGGGTGCCCGGGAGAAGGGTATCGTCGCGTCCCGTCACGTCGCCCGCGAAGGCGTTCGCGTC
>JBFILE010000621.1:0-1870 GCA_041599855.1 Thermoplasmatota archaeon | reverse complement strand
GCGGTGCGTTGGCGTTCGGACGCGCCGCCTTCACCGGAACCCGATCACGCCTTCATGATGGACACGAGGAAGATGGCGAGGGCCACGAAGGTGCCGACCGAGGCGGCCACCACGGCGACGACCCCTTGGGCCACGATCTCGGGGTTCCACGACGCGATGTCGGAGAGGGCGGGTGCAAGGTTCCACACGAACCCCGCGAAGATCACGAGGCTGAGGAGTCCGAAAAGCATGAGGCCGAGGCCGATCTTGCGGCTCTTCCCCGCCCCGAAGTAGGCGGTGAACGTGCCCGTGAACAGGATCATGAGCCCGAAGGAGAGCACGAGCATGCTCCAGAACGAGGTTGCGAAATCCGCCATGGCCGAACGTTTCCTCCCGCACAATGGACGGCTGGGTCAGAACCGGGTGCCGGTGAGGGTCTTCGTGTCCATGACGCCCTCGATGGTCCGGATGCGGTTCACGATGATGTGGCCCAGGGTGTCGAAGTCGCTGCCCTCGATCTTCGCGATCAGGTCATACTCGCCGAAGAGCGGGTGCAACTCGACGATCTCCGGGACCTTGAGAAGCGCGTTGTAAACTTCGTGCTCCTTGCTGGGTGCTGCACTGATCAGAACGAAACCGACGGCCATCGATACGCCACCTTATGCGTGGGGCACAGCGCTTCCCATGTAAAAGGGATTCCTTCCGGCTGACGGTGCATGCCGACCGTCGATCGACTCACTCGCCCATGCCGAAGAGCCGCAGGCTCTCCCGCCACTCGCGATACGTGCCGAGGAACCGGCGACCGCCCGGGGTGAGCCGAAAGGGATCCGTGGCCTCGATGAGGCCGCGTGCCTTCAGGTCCTCAAGGTACTGGCGGAACCGGTCGTACGGGATGTTGCAATGGGTCGCCACGTGGGTGAGGCGCGCACTGGACCCCCGCGCGCCTTCGCGGCTCAGCGCTTCGAGGAGTTCCCCCACGATGGTGGCGCGCTCACGCCTTGGCAAGGAGGAACCTCCGTGTCGGAAGGACAACCGTGAGCAGGATGGCGAGGCCGAAGATCCGCCATCCGTACGGGAGGGTGGCCGCGGCGAACGTGACCGCTCCGGCACCACCGATCCCAAGGAGGCTCCAGGAATATTTCGCAAGGCCGAGGAACAGGAGCGCGATGGGCACGCGGGCGTCGCGGAGGGTGCCGGGCCGGACATCGAGGGCAACGAGGCCCGCCGTGGTGGTGAGGATGAGGAACTCCGCGAACTCCACCACGCCCATGTAGGATTCAGGGTCCGGAAGCGCGGCACGCGGCGGGACAAGCCAGTACATGGCGATGTACGCGGCGATGACGACGCCGGCGCTGGCCGCGACGAGCCGCTTCGTGCCGGGTGTGGCCCACGTGTGCCGGGTCACCCGGTCCGCAAGGAGGAGGATGGCGCCGAGGAGTTGGCCGCCGCTGCGCACGGCTTCCAGGACCGGATGCTCGATCACGAACTCTGTCGCGGCAATGGTCAGGTAGCTTGCCGCCAGGATGCCGAACGCCACCGCCGGCATGGCAAACCCACCCGTCGGCACCGCGCGATGGGACCGCCAGAAGAACAGGGACACCGTGCTCGCAAGGATGAGGGACAGCACGTCCAACAGGACATAGGCGGCGCCAGCCTCCGAGAGAGCCACAGGCGGTCAGGGCACCGAGGGGTCGTGAACCTTCGGTTTTGGCGTCTGACGTGGAATGCCGTTCCGGGTGCCTGGCCCGGCGGGGTGCGCGTTCGATGAGGCCTCTGCATCGCCTGTCGGGTTGGCCGTGGCCCATGGTCCTGGTTGCATCCGCTACCGGGGGGCCGCCGCCCGACATTCGGACCCGGCGGCGCCCACGGTGCCCTGCGGCTGACGGTGGGC
>JBFILE010000620.1:0-1873 GCA_041599855.1 Thermoplasmatota archaeon | reverse complement strand
GGCTGCGGTTTGCGGCGTGGATGGGCATCGGGCTCATGGTGTACGGGTTCTACGGGGCGCGTCGGTCCACGTTGCGCCAGCAGATGTCGGATGAGGCCGGAGCACCCGCGACCTCAACGACCGGGGAGTCGTAGGCCGGTTCCCGCGGATCGGTCGGATCGGCGCGTGGGCCCTGCTGCGACCCGGCTGCCCCAGCTGCTGCCGCTGCTGCTGCTTCCCTGCCCGGCCCGGCCCGGCCCGGCCCGCCACTTTGCGCCGCCCGGCTGCGGATCCTACCCCTGGGTCGATGTGGCGGCGGCTACACCGGCAGCTGCCCGACGTAATGGTGGCTCCCGGCCGATGCCGATGCGCGGAATTCGTGGGGCCTGAGGTTGCCGCGCTGCGGTTCACCCCGGGCGCCCGCGTCCGCGTGGGCGCCGCCGGGGTTCGGCGGCGCCGGTGTGGACCATGGCCCATCCGATGGTGATGAGGAGTCCGCCGAATGCGAGGAATCCGAGGTCCCATGCGAGGAGGCCGCCGGGGCCTTGCGGCCATACGTGGTGGAGGCCGAGGATGTGGTGGTCCACGATGCCTTCGACGACGTTGAAGATGCCCCAGCCTGCGAGGGCGGCGCCGAGGACGTCACGGGTGCGGGGCGCGGTGGGGGTGGTGCGCCATGCGCGGATGAGGAGGGCGATTCCGATGACCACGAGCACCCATGTTGCGGCGTGGAAGATGCCGTCGAGGGTGGTGTTCAGCGCCACGTTCTCCGCGATGGCGGGGTCGCTGGCGCTGGTGGCCATGTGGTGCCATTGGAGGATCTGGTGGAGGAGGATGCCGTCCACGAAGCCGCCGAGGCCGAGGCCGAGGATGATGCCTGCGACGATGACGTTGCGGGCCATGGGCGCGCAGTCGTCCCGATGGGGGAATGATGCCTTTGGCCGCATCGCGCATGAGCGTTGACAGGGCGAGGCGCTGCGTGGGCTTCGCTCGTGCGCAGTCGTCGGACCACGTGCTTGAAAAACGCGTTCCGGGACAGCCTTCCGGCTGCCGCGGGTCCATGGTGGTTCGTCCCGGTCGCCCTCTCAGGCGGTCGGTGCCGTTTCCTCGACCTCGTCCACTTCTTCCATGTCGCCCTCTTCGATGGGGAGCGCGACGCGCTGGGGGAAGTGGTTCAGGATGAGGATGTCGTCGAAGTCGCGTACCCAGCGGTAGGGGACGGCGACGTCCACGCCACCCTCGATGAGGGCGGGGTTCGTCTTGCCGACGAGTAGGCTGTCAAGGCGCGCGTTCGCGACGTCGAGAATGACGTTCTTGACGTTGCCGACGTACGTGCCCTGAATCGTATAGACAGGGAGGTTCACGAATCGCGTGATCTCTTCCATTGGTGCATCCCGGTCGCCGGATGGTCCGGCAGCGGCTATGAAGGTGTCGATTCGTAGGTGTCGTTCCCGTCTTGGGAGGGGCGGTTTCCGGAGGCGGTTTTCGGGGGTTGAGGGGCGGGGGCGATTGAGGTGGTTCCGGGGCGGGGAGATGGGGATGCGCGCTGCGCTCGGGCCACTCCGGATGGCGGGGGAGCACTGTTGCGGGGTGAGGTTGCTTTTTGACTTCCATCTGCGTGGTGAGGTTGCTTTTTGACTTCCATCACCGCGGAGCAACGGAGCAACGGAGATCCGGAACGACTCGGATATGGAGGCTGGTGCAGCGGCGTGGCGAGCGTCACGGGCCCTGTCGCAAGCCGACGGGAAGGAGCGGTGAAGCGGATTAAGGGCTCGTGATCCATCCCCGCGTGGGGACTCATTCTGGGGATCGGATTGGGGCGGGGCGGGTGGTAAGGGTCGGGATGCAATCCAGGGGCAGTCGGGTCGCCCGGATCCAAGGGATGCCACGCGGG
>JBFILE010000619.1:0-1875 GCA_041599855.1 Thermoplasmatota archaeon | reverse complement strand
GGGTGGCGTAGCGGAGTTTGCCGGTGATCATGCGGTCGCCGCGGTTGAACAGGTTCTGGGCCACGAGGTAGCTGATGTGTGGTTCATCTTCACTGTCGATGGCGATGCGTGATTCGTGTCCGACCATCCAGGGTGCGTACCAGTAGTAGATGCCGTCGTCGTGGCGGGCGCGAGTATTCTTGTCCGCGCGGGCACGACTATTTTTTCCGCACGAGCCGGACACCCGTCCCGCATATCGGGCACTCATCGCCTTTCTGTTGATCGTCGAAGAATCGTCCGCAGCCGCGGCAGCGCCACGTCCATTCCCATTCCTTCCGGATGCCGCGTGTTCCCGCCGAACGGGCATCGATGCCGAGGGCGCGGGCCACGTTGAGGACGCGGTAGTCGTCGCTCACGAGGGGCGCCGCGAGGTCTAGGGCGAGGGCGACGACTTCGAGGTCCGTGATGCTCATGGCGGTGAGGTCGTTCGTCTTCCGCGCCGCTGCCGTCGCGCGGTCCAGGGATTCGGGGGACGCTTCCCGGGTTTCGAGTCCGGCCTCCCGCTGGTACGCGAACGCGCGGCCGGAGCGGCCCTTCTCCTCGATCTCCCCGCGGACGCCCGGCGTGACGACGGGCGTGACGTCGTGGGGGATGGGTTTCCCCGAGAGGAACGCGGACGTGTCCAGGACGAGGAACGGGAGGGGCGTGGAAGCCACGGGCCGGGAAGGCGGCTCCCCGGTGAAAAACTGCGTGTGTGGTTCATGGCCCCGGTGCCCCGCCGCCGGGACTGATCGGAACGTGGCACGGGGGGACCACGGCCCCCGGCGCCCGCCGCGGCGCGTCGGGGGCGGTCCGGGTTGCGTGGAATGCCTCGAACCTCGCGGGCGCCGCTCCGGTCCGCATGCCCGGCAAAGCAACATGCGGGTGACCAAAACGTTATACCCGAATTGCCGAACTTACGCGGCGCGGACGCCGTCCGAGTGTGCCTCATGTCCCTCCAGATCCAGAACACCAAGACGAAGCGTCTGGAAGCGTTCGTCCCGCCCGCATCCGGACCCGTCCGCTACTATGTGTGCGGGCCCACGGTGTACGACCGGTCGCACCTCGGCCATGGGCGCAGCTACGTGTTCTACGATGCGGTGAAGCGGACACTGCGTCACTTCGGCCATGACGTCCTCCACGTCCAGAACTTCACGGACATCGAGGAATCGATTGCACTTCGGGCGAAGAAGGAGGGGATCACCGCCCTCGCCTTCGCAGAGCGGTACATCGACCACTTCCTCGACGACATGGACCGACTGTTCGTCACGCGTGCGGATCATTACCCGCGCGTGTCCGAGACCATTCCCGAGGTCCTCGACATCGTCGATGACCTCGCGCGGAAGAACGCCGCGTACACGGTGGATTGCGGCGAGCGCGGTTGCGACGTGTACTTCGACGCGTCGAAGGCGCCTGCGTTCGGCAGCCTCATGGGGCAGAGTTTCGACGACATCATCACGGACCGGCCCGTGAAGGGTGACCGCAGGAGCGCCGCGGATTTCGCCCTCTGGAAGTCCACCGATGACTGGGGGGCGACGTGGCCCTCGAAGTGGGGGGACGGACGGCCCGGATGGCATGTGGAATGCACGGCCATGGCCTCCAAATTCCTGGGGCCCACCATCGACATCCACGGCGGCGGCCTCGACCTCATCTTCCCCCATCACGATTCCGAGCAGGCCATCGGGGAAACGTGGAGCGGCCAGACCTACACGCGGTACTTCGTCCACAACGGGTTCGTCACCTTGGATTCCACGAAGATGTCGAAGAGCCTCGGCAATGTGGTGCGCGTCCATGAACTCCTTGAGCAGCACGACGCGGAAGCACTCCGCGCGGTCCTCCTGAGCACCCATTACAGCG
>JBFILE010000618.1:0-1884 GCA_041599855.1 Thermoplasmatota archaeon | reverse complement strand
GGTGGGCGTCGTCGCGGGGCGGGAGGGCGGACTTCCTCGGCCGGCCGCGTGGACGGGCTCGCGGACGGGGGCGTGGACCCATCGTGGGTCGCGATTCGCAACTGGTCGCGCGGACCACTGGATGCGGCACGCTAATGGCCGCACCCCAGTTGGTGCGGAGAGCGCCGAACGGACCGTCCCCGCGAATGGGCAAGGCCGCCAGCCCACCGGAGGCAACAACGACGACCGCGCAAAGATATCACCCCGCGCTCATTCGCGCCCCACCCACAGCCATCCCCGAGCCACAACACACAAATCGAGCAAGCCCACTGCCGGCGTCGGGGTAAGCCACATGACTTTCAAACTTCCCGATCTCCCCTACGCATTCGACGCCCTCGAACCCGCCGTCGATGCGATGACCATGGAGATCCACCACGACCGGCACCATCAGGCGTACGTGAACAACCTGAACGCCGCCATCCAAGGCAAGGGCGACCTCGAATCCAAGTCCATCGAGGCCCTCATCTCGAGCCTTGACGCAGTTCCGCAGGACATCCGCAACGCCGTCCGCAACAACGGTGGCGGCCACGCGAACCACAGCCTCTTCTGGAAGATGATGGCGCCGAAGGGCCAGGGCGGAAGCCCGAGCGCGGCGCTCGCCGCCAAGATCGACAGCGACATCGGCGGCATGGACAAGCTCAAGGAGACCATGAACAAGGCCGGCGTCACGCGCTTCGGCAGCGGCTGGGCGTGGCTCATCAAGACTGCGGACGGCAAGCTCGCCGTCACCTCCACGCCCAACCAGGACTCCCCCCTCATGGGCAAGGGCTACGTGGACATGCCCGGCACGCCGATCCTCGGCGTCGACGTCTGGGAACACGCGTACTACCTGAAGTACCAGAACAAGCGGCCGGATTACCTGGCTGCCTGGTGGGACGTCGTGAACTGGAACACGGTCAACGAGTTGTTCGAGCAGTAGATCGGCTCGACTATGCTTCAAGGCTCCACCAAAGGCGCACGGGACGCGTTCTGCGCGTCCGCGCCTTGGCGGATCCCGCCGCGTGCGGCAAGAATGGGGCTCACCACCCGAGCGCAACCCTCTTATGGAGGAACCGATTTGTCCGGCCTCACCCGCGGTGTGCCCCCAGGGGTCCACGGCGATGCTACAGCCCCGTAGTGTAGAGGCCAATCATCCGAGACTCTGGATCTTGGGACTCAGGTTCGAATCCTGGCGGGGCTACTTCTGGACGCGAAGTCGTGTCCGCCGCTCGTGCGGATTTCCGCGCGTGCATCCTCTCGACCAACGAGCGCGAGCCACGCCCCGACACGTTCGTCGCAGGCCCGCGTCCGAACCTCTTTGAAGTCGCGCCTGGTCCCGTCGCCCGATGACGGTGGATCCTTCAGCGGATTCGTTGACCGTGCGCGACTCCCGGGCGGCCGCGGCATTCCTTGAGGCGCTGACCGCGCGTTGGTCATCGTTGCCCCGGGGCGATCTCCGACGCGATGCGCCGTCGAGCCTCGGCCCCCTGACGGACGAGGGCAAGGACCTTCGCGCCCTTGTCGATTACGTCCTCTCCGACGTCGCCCCCGCCCGCATGGACACCTTCCTCGGCGCCTTCATGGCGTACATCCCGGGCGGCAACCTCGGCACGTCCACCCTTGCCGACGCCCTTGCCGCGTCTGAATCCGTACGTCACCGTCCGCGACGGGGAGCTTCTTCGTGCTGACGGATCGGGAGAAAGGCCGCATGATCCGTCGCGGCCTTGCGGAGGCGGACAGCGTGGACCCTCGACCCGCACAAGGGTATTGGGCTGCCATTCGGGACGGGGGCCATCCTCGTGCGGGATCCCCGGAACCTTGAGGCCGCCTTCGGCGAGCGGGCGGATTACATGCCCGACAAGGATG
>JBFILE010000617.1:0-1885 GCA_041599855.1 Thermoplasmatota archaeon | reverse complement strand
TGCGAAACTCACGGCGGAGATCTTCCGCGACGGCCGCCGCGTTGCGGTCGTCACGAGCGACGCGCTGCGCATCCCGGCCGGCGGCATGGTGGATCTTGAGGCGTTCTACACGCCGACCGCGTCCGGCGACCATGTGGCGAACGCGTACGTCACGTACGACGGGTTCCGCACACCTGTCGAGGAGTATGCGTTCAGCGTCGCCGGCGACGGGTCCGTCGACGGTGCCCGGAACGCGAACACCAACGCGAACGGCGGTGGCCAGGACGGGGGGTCGAACACCCCCGGCCCGGCCCTCGCCCTCGTGGTGGTCGGCATCGGTGCCGTGGCCCTCATGCGCCGCCGCAAGTGAATGTGAATGATTTGGTGCGGGGGCCCATGCCCCCGCGCCCCGGCCCGGTCCCGATCCCATGCGAACCCCTTTCATCTTCACGGCCCTCGTGCTCGTCATCGCCGGCACCTTGGCCGTGGGCGCAACGCCAGGGGCGGACGCGGAACCCGGAGCCATCGGCGTTTCGCCCGCAAGGGTGTCATTCGACAGTCCGGGGGCATTCGCCGGGGAAACCGTGTCCGCGCGGATGACGCTGCACAACACGCGGGATCAGCCGGCGGTCTTCCGCATCGACGCCTCAGGATCGACCGCGGCAGCATGGTTGCGCGTGCCCGACGGCTTCGCAGTCCAGGTGTCGGCCGACGCAAGCCGTGTGATCACGGTCTCGTTTGCGGTGCCGGCGGATGCGGCACCCGGCGATCATGCGGCGTTGCTGACGTTCCTTGTCCGATCCGATTCCGGGGACGACACCGGACGGGTCGCAGTGGATCAGGCACTCCACGTGCCGGTCCGGGTCCATGTGGCTGGCATCGCGGTACGGGATTTCGCCATCGCGAACGCCACACTTGTCACGGGTCGAAGCGATGCGCGCCCCGAGTTCCTGTTCACCCACGCGAACACGGGCAACGTCCGGGGGGCCGGCGCGGGTACGGTCGTCGTGACCGACGTGGACGGCCGCCCGGTCCTGGAGGCGACGCGGGCGTTGAACGCCCTCGACGCCGGTCAGATCGCCGTGCAGCCGTGGACGCTTCCGACACCGCTTGCCGTCGGCGACTATCACGCGCGATTCCGGATCACGCCGGGCACCGGGGACCCGGTGGTGGTCGCGTTCCGGATCCTTCCACCCGGCGTCCTCCCCGATTCCGCGGAGGCGGGCAAGGTCGGGCTCTCCGGGGACCTGGCGGTCGTCTCGACGGCAGCGGACCCGGGTCTGGTCATCCGGACGACGTTCCGGAATCCGGGCGCGGCGCCGATCACGGGCGCAAAGCTTGTTGCGAACGTGTTCCGCAACGACCAGTGGATCGGCGCATTCACAAGTGACGCGCAGCGCGTGGACCCGGCGGGGCTCGTCGACCTCGACATCACCGTGGCCGAGGGCGCGGACGACGGCACGTATCAGGTGCATGCGTACGTGGCCTACGACGGGTACCGGACGGCCGAGTGGCAGGGAGGCATGGTCCGGGTCGCCGCGCGTGGAGCGGTCGAGCATCCCGTGACCACCACGGTGGGCATCGCACTCGGTGCCGCGGTCTCGATCGGCACGGCAGCCATCGCGACGGCGGTCACGCGAACCGTTCGATCGGGGGCCCGGAAACCATGACCCGACATGGCGGATCCGGCATCGAACGGCCGTCCACACGGGCCACTTGACGCGGGGCGCAACCGATCGCCTCCCGTGTCCGAAGGCCCCAAGGGTCGCACCCACAGCGCGCGGCCCGCGCGCTCCCGTCAGGTCGGCATCCCCGGGCGCAGGCAATTAACACACCCCCCTCCCGCGCGCCCCGCGCAAGCCCGTGCCGATGGCACCCCCGCGGCCCCCCGGACGCTCACGATGCC
>JBFILE010000616.1:0-1885 GCA_041599855.1 Thermoplasmatota archaeon | reverse complement strand
GGGTTCGGCACGACCATCGGTGACGCCGCCGTGGACTCCCTCCCGCCCGGGACGTCCCGGGACCTCGTCATCACCGGCACCGTCCCGGACTCGTGGGGCCCGTGGACGGTGATCGCGGAATCGCGGCTCTTCGACGGAACACCTGAGAACAACCGCTACACCCGGGACGTCACCGTCAAGGGCCGGCCGGACCTCGTGCCCATGGAAGTCCGGGTCACGCCCGACGGATTCCTCGCGGGACGCATCCGGAACGTGGGGGACGGCGACTTCGCGAACGTCCGCGTCGAAGCCCAATCCGCAGAAGGGAAGGCCCTCGCCCGCGTCGCCATCGACCGGCTCGCCGGCACCCGGTTCGACCGCATGGGACTCATGATCGCCTCGGAAGGTGGCGAGGTCGCGATCCCGATCCCCGCCAATTACACGGGAACCCGCATCCGACTCGTGGTGGACCCGGACGATGCGGTCCCCGAAACGAACGAGGCGAACAACGTCGTCGAAGTGGATTACGCCCGCCGCCCGGACTCCCCTCCGCCCACACGCGATGACCCCGAACCGCGGCCTCCCGCAACCTCGGATCGTCAGCCCGACTTCACCCTCGTTGTTGCCGCCAGCCACGCGGACCCGGCGCCCGGCGACAAGGTGGACGTGTACGCACTCGTCACGGCTGGCCCCTCCGGAATCGCGCCCCTCACGACCGTCAGCCTCCGCATGGACGGGGACGAGCACCCGATGAATCCCTTGGCACCGGTGATGACCCGGGTCCCCGAAGGCGAGCGCATCGCGTGGCGGACCACCATCGAGTGGCGTGCGGGCGCCATCGTGAACGTCACCGTCCGGATGCCGGTGAACGGCATGGTCGCCCACGCGCCGTTGACGCTGCCCCTGCCCCCGGCGCAACGGGTCGCCGTGGACCCCGGCGCATCCGGGTGGTCGCCGACGGACACCATCCGCGTGCCCGTGTTCGTCGAGGTCGCAGCGGGCGAGGCAGCCCCCACGGCCCTCCTCCTCGATGCCCGCATCGGCCGCATCGTGGGCATCACCGAGACCGCCCCCGACGCGGCGGCGCGTCCGGGCTGGCGCGCATACGAGATCGAGATCGATCCCACGCCCCAGTTCGGCACGCCCCGCGCCAACGTCCTGCCCGTGATGCTGCAATCGGGGTCCGCTTCCAGCGTGGCATTCGCCGTCACCATCCCTCCGCCGCGCGCTGAGGACCCCTCGGTTCTCGATGCCGCAAGGGACCCGGCAACGGGCAATGCGACCGCGCCCGCCGCGGCTCCGCCGGCAGCCGCGGTTGCAGGCGCAAACGACGGCGGGAACGGCGCGCAGGTTGCGGTCGCCGCAGCCATCGTCGCCGGAGGCACGATCGCCGTGGCCGGCGCATTCGTCGCCGCAAGTGAACCGTCCCGCCTGAAGTGGTATGCACTCATCGGCGCCCTCTACACGCGCCTCGCGAAGGACGATGTCCTTGAGAATGAGACGCGCGCCCGCATCCACGCCCTCATCGCGGACCAGCCGGGCATCCATGTCAGCGGCATCAAACGCGAGCTCGGCCTCGCGAATGGTGCCCTCACCCATCACCTGCGCATGCTGGAGCAGCATGGCGCCATCGTGAGCCGCACGCGGGGCCAGCGCATGCACTTCTACCCGCGCGGCCCCCGCATCCCGGATGAGCCGGACCCGGTGAGCGACTTCGCGGCCCGCGTACTCGCACTCATCGGCCGCGAACCGGGCCTCGCGCAAGCGGAACTCGCGCGACGTCTCGGCGCGTCCAAGCAGCTCGTGAACTACCACGTGAAACGCCTCGAACGGCAAGGTCACCTGGAGTCCCGACCGGAAGGGCGCGTGCGGCGGCTGTACGTGGCAGGGGAATAGGGGTAACGGG
>JBFILE010000615.1:0-1890 GCA_041599855.1 Thermoplasmatota archaeon | reverse complement strand
TGTGGCGGGTCCACGACTCGATGCAGGTGTCGAAGAACTCGGCGTAGGCGCCGCCGATCGGAACGTGGGAGGCACCGACCAGCGCCGGGGCGGCGGCGGTCCCGAGAATGGCCAGGATCGTCAGGAACGGTCGATGGTTCATGGCACTCCCGCAAACGCCAACGGGGTGGACAGGTTAAATCCTGCTGCATGGGTGGGCCCGTTGCGGCGTCCGCCCCCGCCGTGCCCGGGCTCGCACCCTTGCAGGACGCGGAACGGGCCTTCGGGGCGATCGGTCGTCGGCGTGCGAAGGTTCGATGCCCATGGGACGCAGGCGCGCTTGAACGCATATCACCCCTGTCACGTAATGACCACTGCGCCCACGCAGTCCTCGACAGGGAACGCAACCAGGACGGCAACGACAGGCGGCTCCACCATGCCGGCGGCCACGTTGGCACTTTCGAACGCAGGAGCGAGGGTCGTGCCGCCATCCTCCGTGAAGTGCATGACAACGGGGATCGGAGGACTTCCGCTCCCATAGGGGATGTCCGTTCCGACAATGCGGATGTACACGGCCCCTGAGCAATGGTTCTCGACGCCGCCGTCATCATGGATCGTGAACGAGGTGACTGACTCGGATTCCTCACCAGCCTCGACGGTGCAAGCGTGGAGATTGGCATCCGATACCGGGGGAACATCCTTCAGCGCGACCAGTCGCCCGCGGGTTTCGTCGGTGACGATCACGAGCCCGGGCGACGCGCCGAGGATCGCCACGTGGATGCGGTCACCGCCGCGGATCCGCCCCGTCACGTTGAGGTCCGCTGCGGACCAATTGCCGTCCACGACGCCGACGCCCCCCGCGTCCACCGTCCACTGTTCCGCGCCGGTGACTGTGATCGAAAGGTCCGACCACTCCAGGAATGAGGTGATCGGGAAGACGATGTCGTGTCCGCAGCCGGAGGACTTCATTGGAAGGATCGGGTACACGACGCCCTCCTCCGGTTCCGGTTCCGTGAACCAGACGTATACCGTGACCGCGACGAACACGGTGATTCCCACGAGGATCAGCGAGGCGAAGAGGGCGTTCACCGCCCGATCGTCCTGTGCGACCGGACGCAATGCACGCCGGATCGACGGCGGCGAGGTTGAACCAGGCAAGGTAGCACCTGCTTGTTTGTCTGCCTGTTCGTGGCTTGACCCACCGGTCGACGACGTCGCGCCGCAGCCGGGGGCATTGAAATAGATCATGGGGCCGGGGAGGTGGTATCACGGCGCCGACTGCCGGGCCCGATGGCGATGGGCTGGACGCGGTCCGGTCCGGCCCGGTCAGATGCCGCGTCCCGTCGATGCCTACAGAGTGTCCCGCACGAGGCTCTTCACGATGTTCTCCGCGGAGAATGCCCCGTTGCTCCACCAGTAGATCGGAGGCTCCCGCCCCATGAGCGATTGCCGGATCCGCTTCGTGGACCAGCCATCCTCGTGGAGTCGTCGCGCGAGGTCCCCGATGCGGTCGAAATGGTCCGCCACTTCAAGAAGGCGGATGCGGGGGCGGCGCAGGACGGCGCCATGGGTCGGGAACAGGACCGCGGGGTCGAGGTCGGCGATCGCGCGCAGGCTCCGCATCTGCTCCACCACGTTCTCCTTCGCACGGACGGCGCGCAGTTTGCCGAGGAACGCATCCCCCGAAAAGACCGCACTCCGCGATTCGTCGAGGAAGACGACGTGATCCGAGGAATGGCCGGGCGTCGCAATCACGCGGAACGCCTGATGATCGGCCCCGACCGCCACCTTCTCGCCGAGGGCATGCACCCCCGGGCGCTTTTCGTGGGCCCCCCAGACGATCCACCGGTAGGCCGGCAACCGCGGGGGTCCGGATTCGAGGAGGTCCACGGCTCGCCGGGGCGCGTGGAT
>JBFILE010000614.1:0-1895 GCA_041599855.1 Thermoplasmatota archaeon | reverse complement strand
GGGATGCGCCGGCGCGGTGACCCGGATTTCCGCCGGACCCCGTAGCGGGCCGACGAGCCGGAATCAGGGCGCATCCGGCGGCGTGAGCCCGGCGGCGGGTTCCCAGAGTTCGATGCGCCGACCTTCCGGGTCCGCCACCCACGCGAAGCGCCCGATGCCTTCCATGGTCTCCTGCGCCTTCACTTCCTTCACGCCGTCGGCGGCAAGGTCCGCGAGGAATGCGTCCAGATCAGAGATGCGGAAGTTCATCATGAACTCCTGCGCACCGCCGAAATAGTCGGTTTCCGACTCGAACGGGGAAACGACGACCGGTCCGGCGCCCGGCATCCACGGCCCGTCGGTGGCACCGTACGGGATGCCGAAATGCTTCGTGTACCATGCGGCGACCGCTGCGGGATCCTTGGAGCGGAAGAACAGCCCGCCCATGCCGGTCACGTGTGTCGTGGCCATGGCGGGGCCACATGCGGCCGGTGGCTTAAGCCGTCCGTCCGGTGCCTGCTTCCGGATTCGGGTGCCGCAGGGTCGCCTTCCGGTGTGCCGGATGACCGACGACCCGGACTCCGCGAAAACGGGGGTGGGAACAGGGACCGCGCAACCTCGAACCCCTGTTCCCATGCCGAGGCCCCGGGGCCAACCCCGCATTCGGGCAAAATACCATTATATACCAAACCTCCCCTGTCCGCGCAACCCCCGGGGTCACTCCATGGTCGAGAAAGGCAGCATCATCCGCGTGGAATACGAAGCTTGGACGGACGACGGCGACCTCTTCGACACCACGATCAAGGACGTGGCGAAGAAGGCGGAAGCGTTCCGTGAGGACATCGTGTACGAGCCCCTCCCCCTCGTGGTGGGTGCGGGCCGCGTGCTCCCCGGATTCGACGCCGCCCTCATGGAAGCGGAAGTCGGGAAGGAGGTCGAGATCGACATCCCGCCGGCGGAAGCCTTCGGCGAGCGCGACTCCGCAAAGGTCGAGACCCACTCCCTCCGCGAATTCCAGAAGCGCGACGTGGAGCCCCACCCGGGCATGCGCGTCCAGGTCGGGGAAGGCCGCACCGCGACCGTGCTCGCCGTGACGCCGGGTCGCGTGCGCCTCGACTTCAACCCGCCGTACGCGGGCAAGGGCATCAAGTACAAGTTCACGATCAAGGAGGTCCTCGATGATGCGGAGTCCAAGGTCCGCGCCCTCATCGAGAACGCGTACGGCCAAGGCCGCGGCGACGACTTTTCCGTGAAGATCGACGGGGACATCGTCGAAATGGTCACCCCCGATTCGTGCAAGTACGACCAGCGGTGGATGATCGCGAAGTACCGCCTCGTGGGCGACCTCCGCGCGTACGCCGGCATGAAGACCATGCGGTTCATCGAGGAGTACACGAGTGACAAGCCGGACCTCGGTGGCGCCTCGCACACCCATGATCATGATCACGACCATGATCACGATCACGATCATGACCATGACCATGATCACGACCATGATCATGAGCACGGTCACGCGGAAACGAAACCCGCTGAGTGATTGCGGCACGCGACTTCTTGATCCGGCGGCACGCGCGCCTTCGTCGGCGCGTGTGCCCCGCATTCATTTGATGGCCCGCGGTCCTTGACCGTGGCCGGGCGGATTTCCGCCCCGTATTCCATTGCCTCAGCCCATGCCTTCGGGCGCCCATGTCGTGTGCGCGCCCCCGCCACGTGCCGAGGCCCGGGGCGCGGACGTGCCCGCGGCTCCCGCGCCAATGGCGCACCGCCGGAGGGTGCGTTCCGCCACGGTTCTCACGAGCGCCGGCGCAGCACCATCGAAACACCCGCGACCGCGAGCGCCGCGAGGGCACCGAAGGCGCCTGCCGCGGGAATCGCGTTCGCGTCCACCATGTCGCCGCCGAGGGGCGCGACATCGG
>JBFILE010000613.1:0-1895 GCA_041599855.1 Thermoplasmatota archaeon | reverse complement strand
TGGTCACAGCGACAACGACCCCGACGACCCACGAATCCCGCCCCACGGCATGCCCGCCACGCCCCACCGCCTTTATACGCGGGCCCCCATGGACGCGTCGTGAGCGGGCCACCGGACACGGCCACCCCGGCCTCCGCGCCTTCATCCGCAGCCCCGGCGACACCGGCGACACCGGCGAGGCCGGCGGCACCGGGCACTCAGGCGGCCTCCGCCGCATCGGCCGCCTCCGCCCCTCCAGGACCCCCCTCACCCGAGGTCCTCGAACGGACCATGGACTGGATCCACGAGCGATTCCGCTCCTATTACCGGTCCGTGGACGTCCCCGTCCCCTCCCGATTCGGCCGACGCGAATTCGGCTTCATGTGGATCGGACAGAAGTTCTTCCTCCGGCACCTCGGCTTCGGGTCCCGCGGCGAACTCAACCACTTCCTCAGGAACCGCGCACCCTCCCACGCGTACTACAGCACCGCGTACTACGAGAAACCCGGCGAATCCACCATGCGCGAGAAGAACTGGTTGGGAGCCGACCTCATCTTCGACCTTGACGCCGACCACCTGCCCAATGCGGACGCAATGTCCTTCTCCGAGCAGCTCGCGCAAGTGAAGAAGGAAGCCAAGTGGCTCCTCGAGGAATTCATCCTCGGCGACCTCGGCGTCGACCGCGACAACGTGCACATCGTCTTCTCCGGGGGACGCGGCTACCACTTCCACGTCACCGATCCCCGGTTCCTGCCCCTCGATTCCGCAGGACGCCGCGAAATCGTCGACTACGTGAGTGGAACCGGCCTCGTCTTCAACGACCTCGTCAAGAAGCGCACCGTCCACGTCAAGGAGATCGCCGGACGCATCCAGCGCGAACAGGCGAAGACCATGCCCAAGCAGGACGAACCCGGATGGCCCGGACGCCTCGCCCGGGAATTCCAGCGCAAGGTCGCCGAGATCCGTGAAGCCCCCGACGCCGAATCCATCGCCACCCTCGTCGAGTACGACGGCATCGGACCCAAGAAGGCGGAAACAATCCTCCACAAGATCCGCACCGCGCAGGGCGCCCAGATGGACGGGCTCGTCAGCGTGTTCCCCGACGCATTCCTCGAAGGCTGCATCAAACAGGTGAAAGGTCTCGCAAAAGGCGAAGCCGACGAACCCGTCACCGCCGACATCAAACGCCTCATCCGGCTCCCCCACTCCATCCACGGGAAAACGGGACTCCGGGTCACGCCGTTGACAGCGGACGAGTTCATCGCATTCGATCCCTTGACGGATGCCGTCGTGTTCGGGGAGGACCCGGTCCGCGTGAACGTGTCCCGCCCGGAAACTGTGGTCCTCGGCGGCGAAACGATCACGCCGGAAGTCGGTGTGCAGGACCTGCCCGAGCGCGTGGCGCTGTTCCTCATTCTCCGGCGCCGCGCCGTCCGGGCTTGACGCAACGCTGCCGCATCCCGCCGTTTCACCACCCCGCGCGTCCCCGCCTCATTCCGGCTTGCTTCGCGCCCCCTACCTGCCCTTGCCCCGGCCCTTGGTCGCGCCCTTGCCCCTGCCCGAGCCCCCCATCCTCGCCGATACCCACTCCGACAGGATCCGCCCCGCATTCCCTCAGACACCCGACATTGCCCTGGATCCACTGCCTTCTTGTCATGCGTGGACAATGGACCGGCTGTCGATGTGCCATCGAGCAGGACGGATGCGTCACCTGCCATCACGAGGTCACATGTCCCCGTTTCAACGATCGCCCCGATTCTGCCATCAAGGAGAGGGTGCCAGCAACCAGCAGGACATCAAGCAGGATCGCGCCGACGGGCAACCTGCGACGGCGGACGATCATGGGAACGGGACGCGTCATGGCGCAGGGCTCCGATCGTTTCGTTCCGGGGAGTGCATGTTGGGGTCCAGCCGAG
>JBFILE010000612.1:0-1904 GCA_041599855.1 Thermoplasmatota archaeon | reverse complement strand
GCCCCCACCCGCCAACCACCTCCCGATCCGCCCGCCAGACGATCGAAACGAGGCCCACGCTACCCATCCAAGGTCGAGCACTCATCCAATAACGCTGAAGGACCGCGACGCCCCATGCCCTCCCGATGATCATGGAGCTTCTCGCCATGGTGCTCATCGTGGGCGCCGGCGCCGGCATCGCGGCGCTCCTCTCCTGGGCAGCCGCGAAGGTGCCATCAGGGATCCCGCGTGGGCGCCGCCTCATGATCATGGGGTCTCTTCAGGTCGTGTTTGCGTTGGTGCTGGGATTTGCCCAGCCTGAGCCCGCAACGACGGCTGCGGACCCGCGATCCTGCGATGAACCGTATTCCTGCCTCGGCCCGGGCCCGGGCGCGTTCAACGGCTTGAGCGACTTCTTCGCGATGATCGTCCGCGTCCTGTTCTCGTTCGGCTTCGGCGCGGCAGGCGCGGGTGCCGTCGTGCGGGGGCTGAAGCTGGAGAACAGGTGAGGATGGTCCGCGGCACAAGCCGCGGCGCCCGCTTCACTCCCACTCGACGGTGCCGGGCGGCTTGCCGGTGATGTCGTACACGACCCGGTTGATGCGGTCCCCCATCTCGTTGGTGATGCGGACGCTGATCTCTTCCAGGACTTCGTACGGGATGCGGCTGGCTTCCGCGGTCATGGCGTCGAGACTCTGGACGGCGCGGACGACGACGGTTTCGCCGTACACGCGCACGTCGCCGTGCACACCGACGGTGCGGACGGGGAGGAGCGCGGCGAAGTATTGCCAGGGGCGTTCCATGCGTTCGTCGGTGACGGCCTTGTCGATCTCGGTTTCGACGATGTGGCAGGCGTCGCGGACGATCTGGGTGCGTTCGGGGGTGGCTTCACCGAGGACGCGGATGGCGAGGCCGGGTCCGGGGAAGGGTTGGCGCTCGCTCACGGGGACGCGGAGGAAGCGCGCGAGTTTTCGCACTTCATCCTTGTACAGGTGATACAGGGGTTCGACGATCTTCAGGTTGAGGTCGTCGGGGAGGCCGCCCACGTTGTGGTGGCTCTTGATGACATCGCGGGCGCCGCCGCCGGATTCGATCCAGTCGGGGGCGATGGTGCCTTGGACGAGGTAGTCGGCGTCGATCTTCTTCGCTTCCCGCTCGAAGACGCGGATGAACTTCTCGCCGATCATCTTGCGCTTGTCTTCGGGGTCGATGACGCCCTTCATGCCTTCGTAGAATTCTTCGCTGGCGTCCACGAAGTCGAGGTTGATGCCCTGGTTCACGAGCATGCGCTTGACTTCGGCGGCTTCGTCCTTGCGCATGTACCCGGTGTCCACGAAGATGGAGACGAGGCGGTCCCCGATGGCTTTCGCCGTGAGGACGGCAGCAACGGTGGAGTCCACGCCGCCGGAGCAGGCGATGATCGCCTGCGCAGGTTCCGGGATCTTCCTGCGGATCTCCGCGACCTGCTCCTCGACGAACTTCTCGGGGTCGAACATGGGCGTCAGGCGGGGAGAGAACGGTTCGGTATTTGAAGGCATTGCCGGCGTGGGGGCGGGGGGGGGCGTCGCGCGTCGGGTGGCACGCGGCGATCGCCTTTCCGCGCCGTTGCCGGTGGGAGCCCTCGGCTGGAGACCCCTTCCCGGCGGCGGGGGCACGCTCAAGGGAAGCTGCGACGGGTTGAGTCGTGCGGCCTGCTGTGCAACACGGCACCTGCTGCCGTGCCGAAGGCGAGGCCCCGGCACCCGTTGCCCTTCGTAAGCGGCCCTCGATCGTTTGCCCGCTTGGGTCAGAAGAATCACACAGAGCGCACAGAGTCACGGAGAGCACAGAGACGACGATATGTTCGCGAACGCAAAGGCACGCCCTTAAAACAACACCAGTGAGGCCAGCCAGAGCCTCCCCCCGCAAGCCCAACGCGGCGGCGG
>JBFILE010000611.1:0-1914 GCA_041599855.1 Thermoplasmatota archaeon | reverse complement strand
GCGAAGGAGAACGGGTGTGCGCACACCCGTTCCCCAGGCGGCCCCGAATCGACCCATGTCCCCCGAGGCCTCACGTCCCGCGGAACACGGCGTGCGGGCAGAACCGATCGCCACACCCCTCCGCGCACGTGGCGAGGACAAAGTGCCTCCCGGGATACCACACGTCTTTTGTGCCCCGGCTTCCTTGCCGGCCTCCATGGTCCAGTACTTCTCCGAGGCGTTCTTCAACGCCCTCGCGGAAACGGCGAACGCGGACAGCGATTTCCAGGCGAAAGGAAAGAAACTGAAGGCGAAGATGCTCATGGTCGCGAAGGACAGGAACGAGGCGTTCCTGATCGTCGCCGACGGCGGCAAGGTCTCGGCCACGAAGAGCGCGCCCGATGCGGACGCGGATTTCGGCTTCATCGCGGATTACGACCAGTGGGTCACGAGCCACAAGGGCGAGATGCCGCTCGAGAAGGGCATCATGACGGGGAAGGTCAAGTTCAAGGGGAGCATGCTCAAGATCATGCCCATCCGCGCCGCGCTCGCGAGCCTCGATGACGTGGCCCGCAAGGTGCCGGCCGAGTACTGATCCGGCGAAGCCACGGCGAGCCTCGGGTGGGTGTGACGGGAGCCTCCCGGCATATCCGCCCTGCGGCGCATCCGCACTGCGCATGGTGTTGCGGCCGGAGCCCGTCAGCTGCGCGTGCGGCCCCGGCCGCGAATCCGGCCCACAACTCTTTTGCGCGCGTCGCGATTCGCGGCGCGTGAGCCTTGTCCTTGTCGAACGGACCGATGCCGTGCTCCGCATCACACTGAACCGCCCCGATCAGCGGAATGCCCTGAACCCGGACATCGTCCGCGCACTGCATGATGCATTCACGAAGGCTGCGTCGGACCCTGGCGTGCGCGCCATCGTCCTCGCGGCCGAAGGCCCCGTGTTCTGTGCGGGCGGCGACTTCCGCGACATGGCCGCGCGCAAGGGCCGCCCCGACCTCACCCATGCCCGCCAATCGGAAGGCTTCGCGCCCCTTGCGCGCGCCATCCTCGGGTGCGCGAAGCCGGTCATCGCCCGCGTCCAGGGCGATGCGCACGGCGCCGGCCTCATGCTCGCGCTCCTCGCGGATTTCGCCGTCGTCGCAGACCACGCGCGCCTCGGCGTGACCTTCGCCCGCGCCGGCCTCGTGCCGGACTCGGGGGCGAGCTGGTTGCTGCCCCAGTTGGTGGGCCTCCGCGCCGCCCGGGAACTGTACCTGCGGAGCGGCATCATCGATGCGTCACGGGCCGTCGTACTCGGTATGGTGAGCGAAGCCGTCGCCGCGGATGCCCTCGACTCGCGCGTCGCGGCGCTCGCGGCGGAACTCGCGGAAGGGCCGACGGTCACGTTCGGACTCGGCAAGGCGGCGCTCGTCGCGGGCGCAACGAGCACGTTTGATGAGGCATTGGCGCGGGAGGCCGCGCTTCAGGGGCTCGCATTCGCCACCGCCGATCAGCAGGCCGCGGTGGATGCGTTCCTTGGGAAACAGAAGCCCGTTTTCTCGGGTCGGTGACGCAACGGCGCGGGAGCGCGCGTCACGCGAAAAGGAGAGGCTTGGGGAACGCGCGAGGCAGTGCGCGTTCCCCGGGAGGCATTGGGAAGCGCGCGAGGCATCACGCGCTTCCCGGGAGGCTGCTCGACCAACGGTCGACTCGGTTTCAGACGAGGGAGACAAGAAGTCCTGCTGCGACCCCGAAGGCCCCGAGACCGAGGACGAACCACGATAGGTAGCGGTCCGCCACGGACTCGATCGGAAGGCTGGGAGGTCCGGAGCGGGTTTGGGTCGCAGACATTGTTCTTCCCCCGCCGCGACGCCCGAAGGCGCCACACCGGTAGATCAATCGTGGAAGTTCAATGACTTAAGGAGATTGGTAATTGACTTGAATCGTTTCCGG
>JBFILE010000610.1:0-1930 GCA_041599855.1 Thermoplasmatota archaeon | reverse complement strand
GGGTATAGCTCGAAAAGCCGGAACAACGGCAGCCCATTCAGGCCCAGCCTAATCACCCCCCCCCCGGCCGGATCACCGTCTTCCCCTTCGACCGCCCATCCACCACCCGCGCAATCGCAGCCCCCACATCTTCGAGCCCACCCACATGCTCGATGCGCACCGCGAGGTCGCCTTTCCCGGCCAACGCCGCAAGCGCGGAGAGCGTCTCCCGCGTGTAGTCGGTCTCGACTACCGCAATCCGACGCCTACCCCGCGGACGCCGCATCCGCAGACCGATGACCTGGGGCATGGGGCCGAGGACCTTGCCCATCGTCGCCCACCCGATCACCACGTACGTCCCGTTCTCGGCGAGCATGCTCGTCATGGTGCCTGCGGGATGATTCGCGACCATGTCGAGGATGAGGTCGTACGGTCCCGATTCGGCGAATGCGGGGGTCGTGTGATCGACGACGCGCGAGGCGCCCAGTCCCTTCACCCACGCGGCATTCGACGCTCGGCATGCGGCGGTCACGGTGGCCCCGTGGGCGCGGGCGATCTGGACGGCGACGTGGCCGATGCCCCCGGATGCGCCCACGATGAGGACGCGCTTCCCGCGGGCGAGTCCCCCGGCTTCGAGTCCTTGGAGGGCTGTCGTTCCGACCATGGCGAGGGCCGCGCCCGCGTCGAAGCTGAGTGCGGCGGGTTTCGGGACAAGCTGGGTGGCGGTGGCGAGGCATTCCTCCGCGAAGGTGCCGTACCCGGCGCCGAACACCTCGTCGCCGACGGCAAGGTCGGTCACGCCGGGGCCCACGGCCACCACTTCGCCGGCCACGTCGCGACCGAGCCGCGGCAACCTGGGGCGCGCGAGTCCCGTCATCGCCCGCATGAACCAAGGCTCGCCGCGCAAGAAGTGGAAGTCGTAGGGGTTCACGGATGCCGCCCGCACCCGAAGGCGCACCTGGCCTTGGCCCGGCGCCTCGACGGGCACGTCCTCGATCCGCAGCACGTCGGGGCCGCCGTAGCGGTCGTACACGATCGCTCGCATCGGGCCCCCGATGGGCGGCACCTTGACATGAAGCCGGCGCGTGCGCGGGCGGCCGATTCGACCCTCTTCACACGCGGCCGGAGGGCATGCGGGGGAGCATCGACGCCACGGATTTCCGCATCCTCGATGCCCGCCGACGGGCGGGGTGGCGGGAACGCCGGGGTCCGTGCGAAGCCCGCTGGGGCCCCCGTGACGGGAGGAACCGATCGAATGGCACGTTTCCGCGCGGGGCACGGAACGCTGCATCGTCAGGCGTTTCCCCAACCAGGAACGCAGGTAGATGGCCTCAGTCGGCCCCTACCCTCAGCATGAAGCGCACAACCGCGGCCCTTCTGACGATGCTTGCCCTGATGACTGCCCCCCTTGCCGCCGCCGACTATTATGAAGGCAAGGAAGAGTGTCCGCCGGACCACATGTGTACCACGAGCACCGGAAGCGGTTCTCCCGAAGGCGTCCATGACGAACCTGTCGAATGCGGCGCCGATTGCGACAAGTCGGCCTCCGGCGAAGACCCGGACGACGGCCGCTTCCACAAGGACCCGGACTGCGAGAACTGCCGCGGGAATGATGCCCCCTCCAGCGGCGACTCGACGGATGGTGAACCCATCCCGTACGGGGATGAGGATTGCATCGCGTGCAGCGGCCCCGGCCCCGTGGCGTACGAGGGGGATTGCGAGGAGACGGAGAACGGCACCGTCTGCCAGGATGTCATGTACGCGACGGGCAACGGGAGCGACGATGACGCGAGCGCCCTCGAGTCCTCGGATGACGCGGCCGGGGGCGCCGGCGCCGCGGACGACCGGAACGTCCCCTCGGTCGGGCTCCTCGTCCTCGTGGGCGCCGTCGGCATGCTCGCGGTCATGATGCGCCGCCGCGGGTGAGTCCGCGGACGCGCGAAGCGGGCCG
>JBFILE010000609.1:0-1948 GCA_041599855.1 Thermoplasmatota archaeon | reverse complement strand
GTGACCTCAAGCCCGACGGGCGCCTCGGGGGCTCCGATCGTGGTGAGGGAAATGATGTTGGAAGGTGAACCCTCCCCCGCAGCGTTCACGGCGGTCACGTAGTAGTGGTATGTGGTCCGGGCGGGCAACCCGGAATCCACGATGTAGAACGTACTGGCGTTCGTGATGAGGTGGAGGCTGAACTCGGATGCACCCACCCCACGGTATACGCGGAATTCGCCGAAGGTCCCGGACGGTTCCCCCCACGCGACCTGGAGGACGCCGACGCCGGGGCCGGCCATCCCTTCGATCCATGGCGGCGCGCCGGGAGGAGCGGGCGGGTCCTGCTGTGCAGCCCCCGGAACGATGCCGGGTGTGATGAGCGCGAGGATGATGACTGCGATCCACGACCGGCGCATCCGGCGCGAGCCTCCCGACCCCTGCATGGTTCTGGCGAGCATGTGGGACACCTTAAGTCCCACCGTGGAACCGGACGGGGGTAATGGACTGTGGATGGACCTTCGAAGATGCGTCACCCCGGGCGTGGGGTGACGCCGCGCTGGCGGGTTCACCCGCCCTGCTGGAAGCGCTCGTTCGGCTGGATCTGACCACCGGTCGGGTCCACGTCGTACGCGGTGATGACGGCGTGACCTTTGACTTCAAGGTCAAGGCAGAACTGACACGAGATGCCATCAGTCCCTGTGACCGCTTGCCGGGCGAGGGGCCCGAAGCGCCATGCGCTCGTTTCCGCGTACGGGGAATCCGCCTGGGAATCGTCCACGGTGAGGCCGAAAACGTAGTGGTTTCCGTCCTCTTCGAGGAGTTGGCCCCAGTACCGGGCGCCGTCGGCGCCGCGGAAGACGAGGTCGATGCCGCGGGCTTCCGTCACGGGCGCACTCGCGTCTGCGGAATCGATCATGAGGTCCACGATGAGGAAGCGTGTCTCCATGGGGACGATTTCGTCCGGTGTGAGGACTTCGCGGCGGGTGCCGGCCGCGTAATCGAGCATGAAGCTCGTGAAGCTGGGGTTCTGGTACACGAACGCCTTGTCGGCGAGGACGTAGTTGTCCGTGTCCTCGTACATGTCGGGGTGGCCGGGGAAGACCTCCACGTTCCGCATCTTCACGATCTCGAACTTGAGGGTGATGGAGCCTTCGGCGACGCCGGGACCGTCCGCCACGAACCGGAATGACCAGCGGCTCGTGGTCTCGTGGGGCATGTCCGTCATCTCGGGCGAGAGGGCGATCTCGAGGGTGACGCCGTTCTCGAGGGACGCGAGGTTTGTGTAGGAATCGAGGGTTTCGGGCTCTGCGGGCGGCTTGTAGCCCATGTCGATTCCCGTGATGGTTGCGTCGGTCCATGTTGCGGTGACTTCGAGGGCTCCCGCGCCTTCGTACACGATTGTCCCTTCCGGGAATTCGAACGCGGCTCCACCCAACGCGGCGTCCTTCCGCGCGAACACACTCCAGAACGTTTCGCCGCTCATGGCCTGCATGGTCACAGGGCCTTCGAAGAGCACGATGCGGGATGCCTGACCCCAGTAATCGTGGATGTGGGGCGCGCCGCCGCCGGTCAGGTCGTCGGGGGACGTGGCGGTTGCGTTTTCGGGGAACTCGTCCGTGACGTTCGCGCCGCCGGGTCCGCCGGTGGGGCCAGCGGCCGCGGCCTGGGGAGCCGTGTCGCCACCTGCGTCGTCACCGATGCATCCGGCAAGGCCGGTGGCAAGGAGGATGGACGCGAGGACCATGGTCCGGACGGGAGCCTTCATGAAGAGCGGTATTCGCCGGCGCCCTATAACTTGAATGGCACCGTGCTTGTGCAACCCCTCCCCGCCCCGGGGTGACACGCCCAATCGGCCCCGCCAAAAGAAGCGGCCCTCCCCGGGTAGAGCCAACGGAAGGAAGAACGTCCAATGAGGGGCCGCCATCCGGGGGAGGTGGCGCGGGTGGCGCGGGTGGCGCGGGTGGCG
>JBFILE010000608.1:0-1959 GCA_041599855.1 Thermoplasmatota archaeon | reverse complement strand
GTGGGCGTCGTCCGTCGTCGTCGTCGTGGGGCGGGAGGGCAGGCGTCGTCGTGGAGCCGGCGGGCGGGCGTCGTCGTGGGGCCGGCGACTGATCCACGTTTGCCAGCGTCGGACAGTCCATCAACACAGGGGGCACGGAGAGCGCGGGACATCGCGGACTCGCACGGTCGGGCGAGCGCCCTTGCGGGGCGGGCATCCGGGTGGGGCGGATCGCGGGGCCACCTTAGGCGAGATCGACCCAACGAGGGTCACCATCCCGTCCCGTCAGTGGAAGAGTCGCTTGTGCAGGTTGTCCACGAGTTTCTGGATGCCTTTGGCCATGCGGCGATCCATGGTCTTCTTGTTCGCTTCCATGACGCCGTCCGCCCATTCCCCGAGGTCGAAGGAGCCGTGGAGGACGAGATCGTGATGCCAGAAGAGCGCGACTTCTGCGGAGGGGCGTGTGGTGTCCGTGACCAGTTGGCGGCGGGCCTTGTCGAGGACGGCGGGCGCGAGTTTCGGGTACGCGGCCGCGAATCCGGGGAGGCATGCCATGTGGACGGGGAGGTCGGCGATGAACACGGCCCACGGGAGGCGGACGCCGTTTGCGAGTTCGTCCTCGAAGAGGGCGCCCGTGGCCTCTTCGCAGACGGCGCACTTGTCGCCGTCGGCGTGGAATCCGAGTCCGAAGGGCCCTTCCTTCTCGACGCTTTCGTGGACCTTTGCGGCGTCCTCCCGCTCGGTTTCCGTGAGGTCCGGGTAACGGACGGTGAAGCTCAGGACCTCGGAGAGGGCGGGGAAGGCGGTGTCGAGTTCGCGGAGGGTGGCGTCGTCGACGTGGGAGCGCACGAAGTTGAGGCCTCCGTGGTCGTGGTCGTCGTCGCCGTGTTCCCCGTCATCGTGCGCGTGTCCGTGATCGTGCGCGTCGTCAGCCACATGCGTGCACGCGCGCTCCCCCGTGAAACGGTTTCGGCGTGCAGATCGATCGGGATGCGTTCGTTGGGGCGCTGGTGCGCCGGGAAGGGGGCGTTCCGATGAGGGGGGGGGCGCCCGCTGGGCGGCCCGGCCCCCGTCGGGTGGTTCGTCGCCTACGCGAACGGCCCGGCTGCCCACGTGACGGCGGCGATCTTCGCCTGCCCGTTCATCGACGGGTGGAAGTAGTCGACGCTGGACACGTCGCTCCTGACGAAGGCCGTGTTGAAACCGGCGTTGTTGTCCCAGACGAATCCGTACGCAGCGGCCTCCTCGGCGAGGGCGGTGTTGAATTCGATGTTGCGGGTGCGGACGAGTTGACGGTCCGCTTCGCTCCGGCTGTTCGAGAGGAGGCTTTGGCAGATGTTGAACGCGTTCCACGTCCATTCGGCACCCCAGTGGCCGTCGTAGATGGCCCACAGGTTGTACACGTCAGGCACGCTGATCACGTATACGGTGGCGCTCGGGATGCCGGCTTGGAGGATGTCGGCGGCGGCCTGGAATTGGGCGCGGAAGGTGGCGGTGCTCGTCATGGTGGACGGGCTGGAGGTGCAGAGGTCGTTGGCGCCCATGAGGATCGTGACGTAGTCGGCGCCAGCGTTCGCGGCCTGCTGCGCCTGCCCGGCGAGGTCCGCCATCTTGGAGCCGCTGACGGCGAAGTTCCAGTTGTTGCTGCGGATCTTCCGGTTCTGGTCCTTGATGCGCTCGTAGTGGCTGGAGATGCCGTCGGACCCGTGGTCGCCGGTGCTCCATGAGTGCTCGGGGTTGTCGAACCAGTTGCTTCCGTCCGCGTTCATGGCTTGGGTGATGGAGTCGCCGAGGCTGGCCATGTCGTTGGGGAGCGAGGGGCCGCCGCCTCCGCCACCGGGCTTTCCGGTGACGGAGGGCGGTTTCGCGGCTTCGGCTCCCGTGAAGAGGAGGGTGAAGGCGATGGCGAACATGAGCAGGATCCGGAGTTTTGCATGCATGCCGGGGGGCATCGGCCCCAACCGACACCCCGGTTGCGGG
>JBFILE010000607.1:0-1961 GCA_041599855.1 Thermoplasmatota archaeon | reverse complement strand
GATCTACACGAACTTCGACTGCAACCTGAGTTGCGACTACTGCTGTGTGCGCTCGGCGCCCGGCATCCCGCGCCGAGCGATTCCCACGGCGCAGATCCGGCAGGCGGTCATCGAGGCGCGGGACCTTGGCGTGAGCCGCGTATTCCTCACGGGTGGCGAGCCGTTCATCCGGCCCGACATCGTGGAAGCCGTCCACGCCGCATGCGACATCCTGCCGACGACCGTCCTCACCAACGCCATGCTCTTCCGCGGCGACGTGAAACGACGCCTCGAAGAACTCCCCCGGGACCGGGTCACCCTCCAGGTGAGCCTCGACAGCCCGGACCCCGGCGTCCACGACGACCACCGCGGCGCCGGCAGTTGGCAACGGGCCCGGGAAGGCATCCTTCTTGCACGCGAACTCGGCTTCCGGGTACGCGTGGCGGCCACGGTGGCCAATCAGGAGGCAGCGAAAACCATGAACGAATTCCTAATAAAAGACGGGGTTCCCGAAGAGGACCGCGTGATCCGACCGGTCGCCCTCCGCGGAGTCGCCGCCGATGGCCTCGCCCTTGCGCGGCAGGAACTGGTACCGGAACTGACCGTCACCGACTCGGGCGTGTACTGGCATCCCGTGGGCGCCACGGACGATGACTTCCTCATCACGAAGGACATCTTCCCGCTCCGGAACGCGCTGGCCCTCGCCGAGGAACAGGTGCGCGCGGACTCCGCGTTCGCGGACCGCGTCAAGGAGGTCTTCCAATGCGCCTGAGCCAGGAAGGGTCCGCGCCCGTCATGGAACTCGACGCATGCTGGTGGCGGGTCCCCGTCATCGCCATCGTGTCCCTCCGCATCTTCAACGGCGTCATCTGGCTCACGGGCGCCATGGGCAAGCACCCCGGGAACGACTGGGGATGGTTCCCCGAATGGCTCGGGAAGGAAGCCGAGTACGCCACGATTCCCGCGTACAAGTGGTTCCTCGAAACAATCGTGATCCCCAACATCACGTTCTTCGGCTGGATGCAGTTCATCACCGAACTCGTCCTCGGGATCGCCCTCATCTTCGGCATCCTCACGCCGCTCATGGCCGTGGGCGCCACCCTCTGGGCGTTCAACATCTCCCTCGGAAGCTGGCCCGTTCCCGGCGAGATCTGGTACAACCTCGTGCTGTTCGTCCAGATCCCCTTCGTGGTCGCGGTCACCCGGTCCGGTCGGGCATGGGGCGTGGATGCATACCTGCGGCCGAAGCTCCTTGCGCACAAGAGCCCGCTCATCCGGAAGATCGGGAAGTGGTGCACGTAGCGACCTCGTGGGGCGCGCGCCTCACAGGCGGCCGGGGCAGCCGCGCGCGGGTCATCTGGATCGGCATCCTGCTTGCGGCCGGCGCCGTCATGATCCTCCTTGACGGGCCGGCGAGCCTCACCGACGAGGACGACTACATGCCGTACGCCCTCGGCGACCTCGCCCGCGGGGACAACCCGTACGCGACGGCCCACGAGGCAACCCGCACATCCACCGGCCCCTTCGGCGGCGACACGTACACCTGGTCCACCGTGTACCCGTACCTCCCGGTCCTCGCGATCCTCCAGATCCCGTTCCTTGATTACCGGTTCACGGCGATGATCGCGTACGGCCTTTTCCTGTACGCCATGCGCGAGCGCGCGCTCCCGTTCTACGCGTTCGCGAATCCCCTCGTCCTGTGGTTCGCGGCAAGCGGCTTCAACGACTTCGTCGTCCTCGCGTTGCTCGCGTGGGGCCGACGCACCACGAGCCCGTGGCTGACGGGCCTTGCATGCGCGGCCAAGCAGTTCGCGCTGCCGCTCGTGCTCGTTGTGGCTGCCCTCGAACGGGACCTCCGCGGGGCGGTCCGCGCGACCGTCATCGCAGGCGCCATCATGCTCCCCTTCATCCTGTGGGATCCGGCCGCCTTCATCGACGGGTCCGTCCTCCAGCACCTGAACAAGGTAGGGAACGTGCCCTGG
>JBFILE010000606.1:0-1972 GCA_041599855.1 Thermoplasmatota archaeon | reverse complement strand
GGCAGGTTGCGAACCACACGGTCGTCTTCGATCGCGCGTCGTCCATCGGGGTGAAAGTCGTCGCGAGCGAAACCGGTGCCCCCGTGGCTGACGCGGTCGTGACCGTCTCCCGCGAGGGCGCAGAAGCCTCCGGGTGGCTCGAACGCACCACCGCCGGGGGACTCGCCACGTTCACCGGCTTCCGCGACGCCGAAACGCTCGTCGTCGAAGCCTTCGCACCGGATGCTCCGAAATGTGTCACGCGGACCACGGTGACCATCGGGAACGCCCCGGAAGCCCACCACGTGGACCTCGCGCTGGACTGCCCGCAGGAAGACGACTCCATGGGCCCGGGGACATTGGACCGGCCGATCCGCAACGTAGGCGTGAACACCGCCATCTGGAACGGGGGAACCCTCGAACAGATCGGGGCGGCGACCGCCGCCGAGGGAGGGATCTCCGTGACCGTGTTCGTCGACGGCAAGGCTACGGTTTATGTTCCCGGCGCCCCCGCGTTCGTGAATGCCGCGTTCACCGCCGCGTTCCCGAAGGGCGTGCCGGCGGGAACGGTCGTCCTTGTCGTGATATGACGTGGCGACCCGGAGAGCAGGGGGGTGCCGGGTCGGCGCGGGCGGGCAGAGCGCTCTCGAACCGGGCGAACGGCTCGTCCTCGTCATCGCGCAGGGCTCCTACGGGTCCGACGAGGACGTGTCTCGGGTGAGTACGTGGGAACTCTCGCCCGCCGCCACACAACCCCTGCAGATGCACCTCGGCGGGGAGGACGCGTGGCTCGAGCTTCCCGTCATCGAGCGCGAGAAGGGGGCGTACTTTGAGGTGTTGTGAGGGGCGCGCGGGGGACGGGACAGGTTAATTTCATCACGGATCGACTCCCCCGCCCTGCCTTGGGGGCGCGGTCGTCCCCCGCCGCGAAGCCCTCTACAAAGGTGTGGTCAGTCGTCCGCTCTTACGCCAACATCGCCGACGAGATCGAGAGTGCAGGCTTCACCAAGGAGCAACAGGCCGACATCAAGGTCCGCGTCGAGGGATACGTCCGCCTGCGGGAGATCGTCCGGAAGGCAAGCGGCGAATTCCTCGATCTCAAACATTACGAAGCCGACATGCGGCAGCTCCTCGACACGTACATCGAGGCCAAGGAACCCCGCAAGATCTCTCCGTTCAACAACCTCGACCTGTTTGATATTGTGCAACACATGAAGACAAAATGGGGAAGCTGCAACCCGACACGCGGCAACATCAGGCTCAACACCCAACTCGCCAAGAAACCCAGAGAGTGCCTCGAATACGTCCTCGTCCACGAACTCATCCACCTAAGCGAACCGAGGCACGGGGATCGGTTCGTAAAGCTCATGGACGACGCGCTCCCCGAATGGCGCGCGGTCCGCGATAGGCTCAACGACTTGCCAGTGAGGCACGAAGACTGGGATTATTGATTCAAGGAAAGGACGACCAAATTCCGCCGAACAAATCGCTCAAGCCGGCCCCTCCGCTGCGCTCCGGGGCGGCTTAGCTCAACCGTTCGGCTTTCGATTGCAATCCGCCGGGTGGTTCATGCCTGGCCGGGCCGCGCAACCTTGTTCGCTCACGGACGCGGCAGCCATGTCGCGAATGCTCAATCCCATCGGAAGAGCCGGACCGTCAACATCAGGCATCCAAGGAAGGAACTCCCGAGCACGAGCCAGGCGGACGGGTCCCACGGCTGGCCCATCCATGCATCCGAGAGGATGACGACCGCTTGGCCGGTCGGGGTGAGCGTGCCCGCAAGCCGGAGACCGGCGGGAAGCATCTCCGTGGGGAAGCCGGCGCCCCCTAGGAAGAGCCCTGCGAAGAAGAGACCCATTCCGGCATACTGGGCGCTTCGCCCACTGGGCAACACCGCTCCCAGCAGACAACCAAGCGCCCATGAGGCAAGGATCGTGAGGAGGACCCCCGCGACCAGGGCGGGAACGTTGGCCGGAGCACTGGCGCTGAACCG
>JBFILE010000605.1:0-1986 GCA_041599855.1 Thermoplasmatota archaeon | reverse complement strand
CGCCGTCATCACAAGCGCATTCAAGAGCCCGAGCCCACGCACAACTCCCGCGCCCCCGCAGGCATCCGCAAGCCCACGCCGGAGTTGGTCTCCGCGACGCGCCGCGTTCCCTGCCAAGTCCTCCGATTCGACCACGTCGAGCACGGCGTTTGCGGCGGCTGCCGCCAACGGGTTCCCGCCGAAGGTGCATCCGTGGTCCCCGGGCGCGATGAGGCCCGCGACGCGCTCCGTCATGACGGTGGCGCCGATGGGGAAGCCGCCGCCCAGGCCTTTCGCGAGGGTCGTCACGTCCGCCCGGATTCCCGCGTGCTCCTGCGCAAGGAAGCGGCCGGTGCGCGCAATCCCGGTCTGCACTTCATCCATGATGAGAAGCGCGTCATGCTGCTTGGTGAGGGTGCGCGCTGCCTGCAGGTATTCCCGCGTCGCAGGGAGGATGCCGCCTTCCCCTTGCACGGGTTCAAGGAAGACCGCGGCCACGCGACCGTTCCCGGATTCCAAGGCGGCCTTGAGGGCGTCAACGTTGTTGTACGGGACATGGGCGAAGCCCGGCGGGAGGGGGCCGAAGTCCTTGCGGTACTTCGGTTGGCCCTGGAGGGCGATGGAGGCGATGCTGCGTCCGTGGAAACTGTTCTCTGCCGCGAGGATGATACCGTCCTCGCCGACGCCTTTGGCGTGCGCGTGGCGGCGCGCGAGCTTGATCGCGAATTCATTGGCTTCCAGGCCGGAGTTGCAGAAGAACGCGCGGCCGTTGTCCGACGCGTACCCGGTGAGCTCGACGAGGCGCTCCGCAAGGTGCACGAGGGGTTCGCTCCCGTAGAGGTTGCTCACGTGCGCCATCTTCCCCACCTGCTCAGTGATCGCGTCCACGAAGTGCGGGTGTGCGTGTCCGAGGGTGTTCACCGCGATGCCTGCGATGAAGTCCAGGTACGTGCGGCCGTCCACGTCCGTGACGCGGGCGCCCTTGCCGTGGCTGAGGAACAGGTCGGGTGCGCCGTAGTTGGCGGAGTGGGCGGCGGCCCACCGCTTGGAGAGGTCCGCGGATCGGGATGCAGGCATGGGTCCGCACCTACCCCTTGACGACGGTGCCGGCGCCTTTCCCGGTGAGGATGGCTTCCAGCGTCGCCGGCGTTGCGCCGTTTGCGATGGTCACGCGCGCGACTCCTGCGTGGGAGGCGGCGAGGGCGCTCTTCAGCTTCGGCACCATGCCGCCCGTGGCCACGCCATCGGCGAGGAGGGATTCCACTTCCTTCGAGCTGATCTTCGGGATCAGGGTGCCGGTCGCATCCTTCACGCCGTCCACGTCCGTGAGGAGCACGAGATCCTTCGCACCGAGGGCTATCGCGACTGCGCTTGCGACTTCGTCCGCGTTCACGTTCAGGAGGTTCCCGTCCGCGTTCACGGCGAGGGGTGCGATGACGGGGGTGACGCCGTTGAATGCGAGGTGGCGGAGGAGTTCCGCGTTCACGCCCACGATGCTGCCCACGAGGCCGAGGTCCGGCTTCCCGGCTGCCGGGGTCTTGCGGAGGCCTTGCAGGAGTTGCGCGTCGCGGCCGGTCATGGCGACGGCGCTCGCACCCTTGACCGAGAGGGATTGCGCGAGGCGCTTCCCGAGGAGCGTGAGGACCGTTTCCACGACATCGATCGTCTGCGCGTCCGTGACGCGGAGGCCATCCACGAACGTCGGGGTCACGCCCGCCTTCTCAAGGGCGCTCGTGATCTGGGCGCCGCCACCGTGGACGATGGCGATGCGGGTGCCGTGTTCCGCGGCGTTCGCAAGGAGGGTCGCGATGGTGTCGAGGGCTTCGGGGTGGTCGAGGCTCTTGCCGCCGAGCTTCACGACCATGAGGGAGGACCGGGGAGACGCGCCACGGACACTGGGGGCGGTCGAGGAGTCGGGCGCGATCGTTGTCGGAAGGGTCGAGGTCATGGGGTTCACCGGGTTGGACAAGGGGGCAGGATATCGGGTCGTGTCGGGGGTCGGGTTGG
>JBFILE010000604.1:0-1988 GCA_041599855.1 Thermoplasmatota archaeon | reverse complement strand
GCCTTCCGCATGTGCTCCACAACAGCAGGGTCCGCCAGGGTCGTCACATCCCCGATCTCGCGACCTACCGCGATGTCCCGGAGGAGACGGCGCATGATCTTCCCGCTGCGCGTCTTCGGAAGGTCCGGTGTGATGATGACGCGGTCCGGGCGTGCGATGGCGCCGAGTTCCTTCGACACGTGGGCGCGGAGGTCCTCCTCCGATGGAATGGGGGCGCCCGACCGGAGGATCACATACGCGACAATGGCTTGCCCCTTCATCTCGTCCTTGCGCCCGACAACGGCGGCCTCCGCGACACTCGGGTGATCCACGAGGGCGCTCTCCACCTCCATCGTGGAGATGCGGTGACCGCTCACGTTCATCACGTCATCCACTCGGCCGAGCACCATGTAGTATCCTTCCTCCCGTTTCGCGCCATCCGCCGGGAAATACCGCGTAGGGTTCGTGTACCGCGACCAGTAGACTTCCTTGTAGCGCTCGTCATCGCCCCACAACGTGCGGAACATGGCGGGCCACGGCTTGTTGATGATGAGGTATCCGCCCTCGTGCGCGTTCGCAACCGGCACGCCGGCCTCGTCAACGATGTCCATCTCGACACCCGGGAACGGCTTCCCCGTGAACCCGGGGCGCGCATCATCGATACCCGGCAGCGTCGTGAGCATGATCATGCCCGTTTCCGTCTGCCACCACGTGTCCACGATCGGGCAGCGTTCCTTCCCGATGTTGAGGTGGTACCACATCCACGCCTCCGGATTGATGGGCTCCCCGACGGTGCCGAGGAGACGCAGCGACGAGAGGTCATGGCGGGCGGGGTACTCGTCCCCCCATTTCATGAACGCCCGGATCGCCGTGGGCGCCGTGTAGAAGATGGTGGCCCTGTGGCGCGCGACCATGTCCCAGAAGCGGTCCTTGTCCGGCCAATCCGGCGCACCCTCGTACATCATCACCGTGGCGCCGTTGGCGAGCGGGCCGTACACGATGTACGAGTGGCCCGTGATCCACCCGCAGTCCGCCGTGCAAAAATAAACGTCATCCTCCTTGAGGTCGAACACGAGTTTCGTCGTGGCGTAGGTGCCCACCATGTAGCCGCCCGTCGTGTGCAGCACGCCCTTCGGCTTCCCCGTGGTCCCGCTGGTGTACAACGTGAACAACGGGTCCTCCGCATCCATCTCCGCGGGCTCGCAGTCGTCCGCGACGCCATCCAACGCCTGCTCCCACGTGAGGTCGCGGCCCTCCTGCATCGCGACCTTCTCCCTGGTGCGCGTCTGCACGACGACGTACTCCACATCCGGGCACTCGGCGACCGCGCCATCCACGATCTCCTTCAACGGGAGAACCTTCCCGCGCCGGTACGACCCGTCCGCCGTGATCACGACCTTCGCCCCCGAATCCTGGATCCGGGATGCGAGCGCCTTCGAACTGAACCCCGCGAACACCACACTGTGGATGGCGCCGATCCGCGCGCACGCGAGCATGGAGATGGCCAGTTCCGGCGTCATCGGGAGATAGATGGCCACGCGGTCCCCCTTCTCGACGCCAAGATTCCGGAGCGCATTCGCGAACCGGCTCACCTCCAGCTTCAGGTCCGCGTACGTCAACGTCCGCGACTCGCCGGGTTCGCCCTCCCACACGATGGCGCGCTTCATGGCGCGGGCACCGTCCGCATGCCGGTCCACACAGTTCACGCTCGCATTCAGCTTCCCGCCCACGAACCACTTCGCGAACGGGGCCTGCCAATCGAGCACCTTCTCCCACGGCTGGGACCACGTCAACTCCTTCGCGAACGCCGCCCAGATCGTTTCGGGGTCCGCCGCGGCGCGCTCCCGGAGGCTGGGGTCGTTCGCGTTCGCCTGTGCGCGGAACGCCGCCGAAGGCGGGAAGTGGCGTTTCTCGGCGAGGAGGGACTCGATCGTGTTCGATGCGGAGTCGGGCATGCCGCCCGCATCCGCGCCCGGGTGCTTAATCGTTCATGGCTCCCGGGTCGGGTT
>JBFILE010000603.1:0-1990 GCA_041599855.1 Thermoplasmatota archaeon | reverse complement strand
GTTCTCGTCGATGCCGTTCAACTGGACGAGGCGATTCAGTTCATCGTCGAGGAACCCGCCGAGCCCGGTCGCACCGAGGCCCATGGCGCTTGCCGTCAGGATGAGATTCTCGCTCGCGTGGCCGGCATCAAGGAGGATGAGGCGGTACCCGCGCTCACGGTATTTCACGGTGGTCCGGTGGAATGCGGCACCCACGAGGAATGTGACGGCGGCGTGGGGGATGAACGCCTGCCGGAAGAACGCCCGGTTCAGATCGTTCGTGGCATCACCCTCGCGGATGCGCTCGAGACTGTCGGTTTCCGGATGGTAGTGGTACACGCCCGCGTCCAGTCCTTCGACGGCACGCACCACCGCGAACCATTCCAGCGGAAAGCGGGCTCCGGCCGAGGGCGCGGCGCGGCCGTGCCCGTCACCCGACTCCAACACGCCCGTGTACCCGTACGCGTTGCGGAGGAGCCGGGCGAGTTGCGGGAAGGTGATGGCACGCCCCGTGAACGCGCGGAGGGAGCGACGATTCCGGATGATGGCGTCGAGGCCTTCGAATTCCCGGGCGCCTGCCGTGTCCTCATCGGACGGCAGGGGCACGCGATCCCCCGAGTCCAGGGCGAGGTACTGGAAGCACGTGTTGGGGCCGTAGTCCCCGGACCCTGCCGACGGGTCCTCCTCGTCAAGCACGAGGTGGGGATGGAACTTCGTGTTCTCGTGGTAGAGTTCCCCGAGGTCGAGGCCGTCGGGGAAGGGGCGGCGCGCGAACGGGACCGGGTTCTCCGTGTTGGTGGAACGGGTCGCCGCGGCCGGCTTGGCGTCCTTCGTTTCGTGGGTCGCGTCCGTCATCGGGATTCCTCAGGCGTAGGGGTGGGCGTCGGGGTTCAGTTCATCCACTGTCGCGGGGTGCGCACGGTGACCCATGGCCACCGGCGCCTGGAGGATGCGGGGGCAATCAAGGAATCGCACGCCGTACCCGTACTCGTGGCGCACGGTTCCGGGAACCATGGTCTTGACCGTGGCCCAGCCGGCTTCCCTGAGGTCCGGGGGCGTGGTGTCCACGAACAGGGCATCGTGGCCGGCGCGGGCGAACCGCCCGGTCATGGTCCGGATCTCCTCCCAGATGTCGCCCGCGCCGCTCGCGAGGCTGGGCACGTTGTCGAACGGCTCCGGCGGGTCGTCGTGGAGGAGCCAGTCGAGGTGATGGAGGTTCTTCCGGTCGAGGTAGAATTCCCCGTGGTGGCTCATGAGGCGGATGTCCTCCATGCGCTCCGGGATGTCGAAGCCTTCCGCACTCCGGTTTCGCACGTGGGTGTGGATCATCAGGGCCTCCTCCAGGCATTGGCGAAGGCCGCGCACGGGGTCCGGGTGGGCGCCGAGGGTGACCACGAACGCGGGCTTCCCGGCGCGGCGGTCCACGACGAGGGCCGCGAAGGACGGGATGCCGAAGTCCGTGGTCGTGTCCAGGACCCGGAGTTCCGCGCCGTACCGGATGAGTTCCTCGCTGAAGCGGCGGGCAGCCGGGTCATCCACCGTGGAGAGGTCGAGTCGGGGGACGCGCAGCCGGTTCAGCCACGTGATGAAGAAGGAGTCCCGTTCCACGATCTCGCGGAGGCCCGTGTGGATCGCCTCCTCGAACGTGTGGTGGATGGCCCACCCCGTGCTCGTGCTCGTCTGCATGATGGGCTCGCCCGGGATGCCGTTGTACATGAGGTACACGAGTTGCGCCGGAACGAGGACGTGCCGGTTGTCGCGGAGGCTCCAGCCCCACTGCCACCGCATGGGAGCCGCCGGGTCGAACGGCGCGAATCCCTTCGCGCGCATGCCCTTGTATTCCTGCGCGGTCGGCATCTGCACGGTGCGCGGGTCGAGGGCGTCCTTCGCGACATCATTCCATGGCGCACTCACGAACGGGGTCGGGTCATACGTGCAGCACGCGTACCGCTCGAGGGCTTCCCCGATGGCGCGGACGAAGGCGCGGGTGCGGTCGTACGCGAACCGGTGG
>JBFILE010000602.1:0-1992 GCA_041599855.1 Thermoplasmatota archaeon | reverse complement strand
GTGGTCGACCGCTGGGTGGGGGCCTGGAGCGGCGTCGTCGCATCCCAGACGGCCTTGAAGTGTTCCGGGGCATCCACATGGACCGTGGCCGCCGCCATCCCGAATCCGGGCGGAAGGACCGGGCGCCACTGCCCGACGGGAGGTCCCGGATCCGGTTCGCCGGCCAGACAGCCCGAGAGGGCCACGCCGGGCACAAGGAGGACTGCAAGGAGGTCCCATGCCGCAGGCATCGCCGGCGTCAACGGTGCCGCGGACGTCGCGGGAGTCCCGGCACGCATGGTCCTCCCGCTCACGGCCACCCATCCACCCTCGGCCCCAATAACGGTTGCGTGGTCGCCGCCGGAGGCCGCGATGGACGACGGCGGGCGTCGAGCCGCCCGGCCGCGATGCCGCGACCCGGCTCATCGGCGGACCCGGACCACGGCGGCCGCAACCAGGGACGCGAGGGCCCCTGCCACCGCCACGGAAAGGCCGGACACTGCTGGAGCCTCCCGCGACGCGCCCGGTGCGCCGAGGGTCGCCACGGCGGCATGGTCGCCCCCATCGTCCGCGCGGGGGCACGATTCCCACTCATGGGCGATCGCGTCGATCTGCTTGTGCCACGCCCAGAACACGGGCTCCCGCGGCGACACCCACAGGTTCGCCATGTCGCCGCCGACGGCCTCGTGGACCGGCGTGTGGTACCCCCCTTCAAGGGCCTTGCCGAGGCGGTTCCACGACGGGAATTCGCAGAGGCTCGTGTACCACCAGTAGCCGTCCGTCTCCTCCCCGCCTTCGCGGGTGAGCCACGACGGACGCGCGACGTCGGGGGCATCCGTGTCACGGTTGAGGCACGGCAGGTCCATGTCGTATGCGAAGGCGGCCGGGATCGGGCCCGACGGGTCCCAGGCGATGAGGGGCCGGTGACCGTTGGCGGCGCGCCACGATTCGTAGTCGTGGACGAGGTCATGATGGTACTGGAGGAATTCCTGGCCGTACGGGTCGGCATCCGTGCGGGACCATCCGGGCTCGGCGATCGAGGTCCGCGCCCAATGCCACTCGGCATGCTCGTGGAGGAGCCCGTTGGTGTGGCCGACCTGCGGCGTGTTCGGCCATTCGCCGGTGGCCTCGAAGCCGCCTTGGCGTTCACAGTACGTGACGATGATCCGCTCGCCGCCGAACTGGTAGTCGAACTGGGCCAGGTACTGGTCGAGGATGTCCACTTCGAGGGCCGAGCCGCCGGCCGCTGCAGCCGGCGCCATCGCGAGAACCGGAACGATCAGGAACACCAGGGGGAATGCACGAACCGCCGGGAGGCGGGTCGAAACGGACGGGAGGATCATCGGATTACGCATCGGAAAATCAGACCAACGAACACCCGGAAGGGCATGAACCACTGCAGCATGCCGGCCTTCATCGCGCAGGGAGTTTCCTGCATGGCCGCGCGGGGCCGGCAACCGCACATTCAAGGCAGGCCGGCGGCCTCCGGATCGGGTGGCCGAAGCCTACCTCCTCCTGAAATGGCTCCACATCATCTTCGCCATCCTGGCCGTGGGATTCAACGCGAGCTACGCCATCATCCTGCAGCGGGCCCATGCCGAACCCGACCACCTGGGCCATGCCCTCGCCACGGTCCACTTCATGGATTCGAAGGTCGCCACCCCCGGTTACGTGCTCCTGCTCGTCACCGGCCTCGCCATGGCGCAGCTTGCGCCGTGGCCCTTGACCACGTTCTAGTTGTCCGCCGCACTCGGCATCTACGGGCTCATCGCCCTCATCGCCGTGGTCGGCTACGCTCCCCTCCTGCGGAAGACCCGGGAAGCCCTCGCCGAGGCAGGCCCGCGCGACCCGGGGGTCGCCCACCTCCTGCGCCGCGGCAACATCATGGGCGGATTCCTGCTCGTCGCCGTGGGGATCATCGTGTACCTGATGGTCGTGAAACCGGTGGCCCCATGGTAGCCCGGTCCCGTGATTCGCCATGGGCCGAACGATAGCGATACCGTGAAACACCTG
>JBFILE010000601.1:0-1998 GCA_041599855.1 Thermoplasmatota archaeon | reverse complement strand
GGTGTACGGTCGCGTCGACCAGGCAAAACAAAACGGGCGGGAAGGAAATGAAAAAACCGCCGCCCACAAGGGGCGGCGGGGTTACGGGGCGGGCCGAGGCCCATCCCGCGAGATGTTGTTCACGAGTCTACGGTTCAGTCGCTTCAGGTCACGGTGACCATGCCATCGTAGATGGCGGTGCCGGCGACTTCAACGGTCACGGCGTAGTCCGCCGCGCTGAGGCTCGTCGCCGCGTTCGTCAGGCACGACTTGATCACAACGGGTTCGCCCGCAGCCCAGGACCCGGGGTCCGTGTCCGCGACGAAATCGCCGTCGGTACAGGTCGACTTGCTGAAGTCGACGGCGTTACCGTTGATGTAGATGTTGAAGTTGCCCGCCGAGTACGCGTTGCTGGACGCACTCTGTCCGGCCTGCGTGAGGATGACGCGGATACTTCCGCTGGCACCCTTCGCAGACGCACTGGCTTGTTCGCTCGATTCCTGCGTGCTGCTGAATCCGCTGACCCAGACGTAGACGGTCGCTGCCAATACGACCGTGATGGCCACCATGAGGATGACGGCAATCACGGGCGACACAGCGTTGTCCTCGTCAAGGAGACGGGATACGATTTTTTGGTTCGCTTTCATTGTGGATGTCCTCCAACTCGCTTTATGAGCCGCAATCAGGTGCTCGCCAAGATGTCCTATATAGAGGTTGGCAGGGAGCCACACAGGCCCCTTGGACGCCCCCCCGACCGGTTCACCCCGGGAACACCTGGCAGTGATGCAGTCACAGCCATTGTCCAATGCCGGGGAAGGGGTCATCGATCCGGTGGATGACAATCCGGCGGAATCGTCAGTTTAACACCGAGCGCGTGCGGCGCGCGGTGGGCCGCGGAATGCCCGACCCTGCGAACCGGGGCGCGCCGGACCCCGTATGCGGGTATGCAGGCGCGCCCGCGAAACCTTCATTCCAGAAGGCAGGGGTCGCCCGTGCCGTGTTCCCCTTCGGCCACGTGGGCCTCACCCTCGGTCTCGTGGAATGGCTTCGGGTCCGGGACGGCGGAGCGGTCCCTGTTCCGGGCCTTCGCGGCATGGCCGCACGGGGGCGCCGGGCCTTGGCCGAGGTCAACTACCTCGCCGTAGCCATCGGTGCCATGCTCCCCGACATCCTCGACAAACCGATCGGGCATTGGCTCACGGACCTTGGGAACGGGAGGCTCGTGGGCCACTCGTTGATCTTCCTCGTGTCCCTGTCGTTGTCCGCACACGTGCTCGCGCGCGCGGGGAACCGTCATTGGCCCGTTGCGGCAGGCCTTGCCATCGGGACCGCGACCCATCTTGCCTTCGATGGGATGTGGGGCATTCCCTTCACGCTCCTTTGGCCGGTCCTCGGTCTGCGGTTTCCCGCCCTCGGATTCGAACCGATCGGCTGGGTCACGACCATCCTGACGGATCCGTTCGTGCAGGTGACCGAAGCCGCAGGGGCCATCGCGATGGGAATTGTGATTCGACGCGAGCTTCGGCGGCGGCGCGGGGTCGGCCCCGGGCCATGATCTCCATGTTCGGCGGCATGGCTCCGGAATCGGCATCTGTTCGAGGAATCGGGAATCCGGTCCGGGACGGCGGCGGGATGGACGTCGAGGAACCTGCGCGTTCCACCCGACACTACGCGCCCCGCGGGATCGCCCTGCAACGTTGGAATCGGGGACGGGAGCCGCGGCATCCGTACGTTGTCCCGGACCGCGGACTCGCCGCCGTGCGCCGGGCCGTTTCCACTGCGCACGTCTGACGCGCCAAGGTTTAGCACGCACCATTCCCAGAATTGGCACTGGCGCCGTCCACGCTGCGCAAACCGCCCAACGTCCTCAGAACCCACACGGAATCGCACCATTCCACCATTGAATTCCATCGATTTCCGCGACTCCACGAAAGGTCCGCCGGACCCAAACCGAAAAATCCCGTTCGGCCAGCGCCGAACGCTTTCCGTTTGGGTTTTCCCAACCAACACGGCGGGCGT